>CAYXHJ010000001.1:0-27882 GCA_964464855.1 uncultured Owenweeksia sp.
GCCCAGCATCACATACGCCTGGCGGTGTTCGGACCAGTTGACGCGCTGGGCCCAGAAGCGGGCGATTCCCAGCAGTACTTCCAAGCCAAATTCAGCCAAGTAGGTGCGGTCCAAGGTGTAGCGCTCGTAGGTGTAAATGCCGTAGGCAATGGCGCCGTTGCGGTGGATTTCCTCAAAGGTGATCTCCCATTCGTTGTGGCACTCCTCCCCGTTCATGGTGACCATGGGGTAGAGGGCGGCTCCGTTTTTGAAGCCGAGTTTGGCCGCGTTTTCGATGGCCTTGTCCAGGTGTTTGTACCGGTATACCAGCAAATTACGGGCCACTTTGGGGTCCGCGCTGGCGAGGTAGAAAGGAAGGCAGTAGGCCTCGGTGTCCCAGTAGGTCGAGCCGCCGTACTTCTCGCCGGTGAAGCCCTTGGGTCCAATATTCAAGCGTTCGTCGACGCCCGTAAACGTTTGCAGTAGATGAAAAATATTGAACCGGATGCCCTGCTGCGCGGCCTCATCTCCGTCGATCGCAATGTCTGCCGTGTCCCACTTGGCGCGCCACGCTGCGCGGTGTTCCGCCAACAGGGCGACCCAACCCGCCGCCGCCGCCTCGCGTGCCCGCTCGGCCGCGCGCGCCGGAACTTCCTCCGCCGGAGCGTTGAAGGACGAAACCACGCCGGCGTACTTGGTCAACACCAGCGTTTGGCCGGCATTGACGGGGCCCTCCCAGGCGTTTTCAGCCCAGCCGGTGCGCGCTTCCGCGCTCCATGCACCCGTGGTGGCATCCAGCTCGCCTCCATCCGCCCATTCCCACGTGCAGTACTGTGCGGCGGCCACGCGAAAGGCGGTTTTCTTGGTTTCGGAAACCACCCAGCCCTCGCGGTTGGCGGCCTGTGCGTCTTGCGCGTTCCAAAACGTCTCTTCCCAGTTGGCGTCGTGGTTGGTGACGTTGAAATCCAATGCGGCGGCCAGACGGAGGTTGGCGGCACGGTCCGTTCGAACGGTGTAACGAACGGCGCCAATTTCGTCCCGAACGATGCTGAGGATGCGTGTAGCGTCTACGGAAACCGCGGTGCCGTCGGGCATTTGGGCCGTAAACGTTCGGGTCAAAACGCCGTGTTCCAAGTCCAGTTCGCGGTAAAAGGATTCTACCGCACAGGTGTTCAAATCCAGTTCGACGCCGTTGATGTGCGCGCGAATGGCGATCCAATTCACGCTGTTCAGGACCTTGGCGAAGTACTCCGGATAGCCGTTTTTCCACCAGCCCACCTTGGTCTTGTCTGGGTAGTACACGCCGGCGATGTAGGAGCCGGGCAGGGTGCTGCCCGTAAACGTTTCTTCGTGGTTGGCGCGTTGCCCCATGCGGCCGTTGCCCAAAGCAAACAAGCTTTCGGATTCGATGTGTCGGTCTGCATTCCACTGGTTTTCAACTAGTTTCCAGGGATGTATGGCCACATGAGAGGCGCGTTTGGTGCTGAGAACGGAGGAAGACATGCGCGTTTCGTTCGTTTTAGGAGGGGAGGTTGGTGTTGGGGGTTGCGGCGGAATCGGCGGCCGCGGCGCCATCAGCAGCGTGGTGAGTGGCAGCGGCGTCCTTGGCCTCAACGGGAGCCGCCGCGTTCGCCCGCGCCGCCGCGCGCGCTTCTACGTCTGCAACCAAGGCACGCGGATCTTGGCCTTGAAGGTCCGGGAGCACGCGGTGCGCATGGGGCAGGGCTTCCGGCGTGCCCAAGCCCAACGCAAGCATTCCGGCGCGGAGTGCCGCTTCGATTCCGGCAGCGGCGTCTTCCACCACCAGGCATTCGTGGGGGAGCAGGTTCAGTTTGCGCGCACCTTCCAAAAAGACCGTCGGGTCCGGTTTGCTGGCAGTGACGTCGTTGCCGTCCACCGTGGCGTCAAAAAAGCTCAAAAGTCCCACTTTGTCCAAGATGGGCAGCGCGTTTTTGCTGGCTGAACCCAAAGCAATGCGGTAGCCGGCTTCGCGCGCGCCACGCAGGAATTCGGCCGCACCGGGGAGGACGTCGGCCGTGGTCATGGAGGAAACGTCGTCCAAGTACCACGCGTTTTTGGTGGTCATCCAGCGTTCCATCTCCGGCTCGGGCAGGGTGAGCCCGCCCCAGGCGAGGATTTTTTCCAAGGAGGCCCTGCGGGAAACGCCTTTGAGTTGCTCGTTTTCGTCGTGCCCAAAGGCAATTCCCAACTCGCCGGCCATGCGCTGCCACGCCAAAAAATGAAATTTAGCGGTATCGACCAAGACACCGTCCAGGTCGAAAAGAAGGCCGCGGATCATGCGCTTGCGGGCTGCAGAATGTGCAACACGTCCAGGTGGTAGCGAATCAAATTGTTCACGGGCTTAGCTTGGGTTCTTCCGTACACCAGTCCGCGTTTGTTCACCTCTTCCACCAGCAATGCTTCAAACGTTTTGGCCACCGATCCCACAAAATTGACTTCAGCGGCACCGGTTCGGGCTTCCTCAAAGCACAGCACGTGGATGTCTAGAAACTTCGCAAAACCGTCGCGTACGATGTTTTCGATGTACGGGTGGCTGGCGTGAGCACCGGCAAACCGACTGTACGAAGCCAAGTAAACGTTGGCGTGCGGCTTGTTGTACACCGACGCAAAGATTTCCTCTTTGCTGGGGTGGTACGTTTCCACAAAGTCTGCGTACAGTTCAGCGGGCATCAATTTGTAGAGGTAGTCGGCCACCAAGCGCTTCCCAATGAAGCTGGCGGAACCTTCGTCGCCCAAGATGTAGGCCAGTGCAGGCACTTCTTCACGGATTGTACTGCCGTCAAAGTAGCACGAATTGCTGCCCGTGCCCAAGATGCACGAGATCTGGGGCTTGCCAGCGTACGTAGCGAAGGCGGAGGCATACAAATCGTGGTCTACGCGCACGGTGGCTTGCGTAAATACGCGGGACAAGCCTTCCGCCACCACGGCATTGAGGGCGTCGCTGCTGCAGCCTGCGCCGTAGAACCAAACCTGAAGGACTTGCGACGCGTAGCCCATCAACTCCGATTGAGCCCGGAGTTCGTGTTCGATGACGTCTGCGGAGTGAAAGAAGGGGTTGAAACCCATGAGGTTCCAACGGTTAATTTCCTCGCCTTGACCGTTGAGCAACACCCAGTCGGCCTTGGTGGAACCGCTCTCTACAATGAATACCATGGCCTCAAGTTACAAAGCAGCGTAGCGCTCCACCAAATCGGCCATGCGCGCAGAATAACCGGCCTCGTTGTCGTACCAACCCATGATTTTCACCAAAGTGCCGTTGGCAGCGGTGAGGTCGGAATCAAAAATGCAGGAATGTTTGTTGCCCACGATGTCGATGCTCACCAAGGGATCGGTAGAGTATTCCAAGATCCCCTTCAACGGACCGTTGGCAGCGGCCTTCATGGCGGCGTTGATTTCTTCTTTGGTGGCTTCGCGCTCCAATTCAATGGCGACGTCGGTAGCGGAGCCGGTGAGGGTGGGGACGCGCATGGCGTATCCGTCCAATTTGCCCTTCAATTCCGGAAGAACCAAGGCCACTGCTTTGGCTGCACCGGTGGTGGTGGGGATGATGCTGTAGGCAGCGGCACGGGCACGACGCAAGTCGCTGTGGGGGGCGTCTTGCAGGCGTTGGTCGCTGGTGTAGGCGTGTACGGTGGTCATGAAGCCCTTCTTCACGCCAAAGTGCTGGTGCATCACTTTCATCATGGGCGCCAAGCAGTTGGTGGTGCAGGACGCGTTGGAGATGATGGTGTCCTCAGACGTCAGCTCGTGGTCGTTCACGCCCAAAACGATGGTTTTGACGCCGCCTTTCGCTGGTGCCGACAACGCTACTTTTTTGGCACCCGCTTGCAAGTGTTTGCCCAAGTTTTCAGCGTCGGTAAAGAGGCCGGTGGACTCTACCACCACGTCAATGCCCAGCTCGCCCCAAGGCAATTGAGCGGGATCCTTAATGGCGGTCACTTGAATGGATTTCCCATTGACAATCAGGCTGTTCTCCGTGTGCTCGACGGTTCCTTGGAATTTTCCGTGGGCGGTGTCGTATTTGAGCAAATGGGCCAGTACCTCCGTTTTGGTCAAGTCGTTAATGGCAACTACTTCCACGCGGTTGTTGGCAACCAGGTTGCGGAAGGTCAGGCGGCCGATGCGGCCAAATCCGTTGATGGCAACTTTTTTCATGCGTTGTTCGGTTAAAAATCGAGTCAAAAATTAGATGGAAAGAATCTTGGCCATGCGCAGGAGTTCCAAATCCAGCGGGGCTTTGTTGAAAATTGCTTGTTGAAAGAAGGTGTGGGTAATGCGACCGTCCACAACGCCCACCATCAAATCGGTCTTGCCGTTGAGCAAGGCCTCCACCGCTGCAACACCCAATTGACTGGCGTTCACACGGTCCAAACAACTGGGTGCGCCGCCGCGTTGAAGGTGGCCCAAAATGGTGACTTTGGTGTCCGCATCCGGGAAGCGCGCCCGGACGGCGTCCGCAATCGCGAAGGTGGACCCAATTTTATTTCCTTCCGCCACTACAATGATGTTGGACGTTTTTTTGTTTTCCGCTCCGCGTTCCAAGGCCGTGATGACCTCCTCCAGGGTGGTGTTTTGCTCCGGCAAAATAACGGCCAAGGCGCCTGTGGCCAAGCCCGTGTGCAGTGCGATGAACCCAGCGTCGCGCCCCATGACCTCCACAAAAAAGAGTCGGTTGTGGGAATTGGCCGTGTCCCGAATCTTGTCGATGCATTCCATGACCGTGTTGCACGCGGTGTCGTAGCCAATGGTCAGGTCCGTGCCAAAGAGGTCGTTGTCTATGGTTCCTGGGATGCCTACCACGGGAAGGGCGTGTTCTTCCCACAGCAAGTGTGCACCGGTGAAGGTTCCGTTTCCACCAATCACCACCAGGCCATCAATTCCCTGCGTACGCATTTGCGCCGCGGCCTCAGCCCGTCCTTCCGGCGTGCGGAAACGATCCGACCGCGCCGATTTCAACACGGTGCCGCCCATTTCCAGGATGTTTTTAACGCTCTTGGCGTTTAACTCCGTGGTTTCGCCGGCGATCAAACCGTCGTATCCGCGGTACACGCCCAACACGCGTTTGCCGTAAAAAACACCGGTCCGCACCACAGCGCGGATGGCGGCGTTCATGCCAGGAGCGTCGCCCCCTGAGGTTAAAACTGCTAACGTTTTCACGAGTGCAAAGATGCGTCTTTTTTAAGCGCGCAACCAAAGATAGTGTATTTTTTACACTATACAAGATGGTGTATGCATTACACTCCTTCGTTTATCTTTGTTAACCTATGGTAAATCCAAACGTTTCCGTGGACTGCGTCGTATTTGGTTTCGACGGCGACGGACTCAATGTATTGTTGATCGAACAGAAGGACGTAGGTCAGCGCATCCGCCTGGCTTTGCCGGGGGACTTGGTGCTGGACGAAGAGAGTTTGCACGAGGCCGCGCAGCGGGTATTGTGGGAATTAACCGGCCTGGCGGGCGTCTACCTGCACCAATGCGGGGCCTTTGGCGATCCCAACCGCGTTCGCGACGTGAAGGACTTGGCTTGGTTGCAGAGTTACCGCGAAAACCCGCAAGCGCGCGTCATCACGGTGGCCTATTTTGCACTTTTGAAGAGTGAGGACTTTAATCCGCACGCTTCCAGTTTTGCGGAACGCGTATTTTGGCAGCCCGTCTACCAGGTTCCGGAATTGGCATTTGACCACAACGCCATTTTCAATCAAGCGCTCAAAATCCTCCGAAAGGAGATGCGCCACCGCCAAGTAGGCCACGAACTGCTTCCGGAGAAATTCACCTTGAGCCAGTTGCAAACCCTGCACGAAGCCATTTTTGGTGAAGTCTTGGACAAGCGCAACTTCCGCAAGAAAATCATCAAAGAAAAGTGGGTTTTGCCCCTGGAAGAAAAGCAAAAAGGAGTGGTGCACAAGCCGGCCCGACTCTACGAAATCAACGCAAACACCCCGGTATTGGAGGAATAAAGGCCCGGCCCGTTGCGGGATAGCGCGTTGGACGTGCTGCACCAATGCGGGCAATGAACGTCCTCCACCGTGTTTAAACCGGTACCAATTCCACTCAACGATTGAACAACCTACCGCATGGAACAAAAAAGACTTTCCTTTTGGCAAATCTGGAACATGAGTTTTGGATTCTTGGGCATTCAGTTTGGCTTTGCCCTGCAAGGCGGATTCATGTCCACCATCTTCCAAAACCTGGGCGCCAGCAAAGACGAATTGCCCGGATTGTGGATTGCCGCGCCGCTCACCGGTCTGCTGGTGCAGCCGATCATTGGTTATTTGTCCGACCGCACGTGGAGTCCGCGTTGGGGCCGACGTCGTCCGTACTTCTTGGTGGGCGCTGTCCTGAGCACCTTGGCGCTGTTTTTTGTACCCAGCTCGCCAACCCTTTGGATTGCAGCTGGTTTCCTCTGGGTTCTGGACGCGTCGATCAACATTTCCATGGAGCCGTTCCGTGCCTTGGTGGCCGATAAATTGCCCGACGAGCAACGTTCGTACGGTTTTGTGGCACAGACCTTGATCATTGGTATTGGTACGTGGATTGCCAGCAACTTGCCTTGGTTGGTGAGCACCCTGGGCGTCTCCACCACCGCACCGGAGGGTGAAATACCCCCATCCGTGCACTGGGCTTTTGCCATTGGTGCTCTAGTTTTCATGGGCTCCATTTTGTGGACCGTCTTCACCACCACCGAAGAACCGCCCTCCGATCTGGACGCTTTTCGGGCACACCGACGCGAAACGGCCGGCATTGCGGGCGCTCTGCGCGAGATCACCAGCAGCTTTCGGTACATGCCGTCCGTGATGTGGAAGTTGGGATTGGTGCAGTTTTTCAGTTGGTTTGCCTTCTTCACCATGTGGAACTTTGCATCGCCTGCTTTGGCCGAACACGTGTACGGCGCGGTGATGCCGTTGGAGGGCGCTGGGGACTACTTGGCGCAAAAAGCAGCCTACAATGAGGCCGCTGCCACCGTGGGCAGTTCCATGGGCATGTACGGCTTGAGTTCCATGGCCTTTGCCTTTTTGCTCACGATTTACGCCGCCAAACGCGCTTTGAACCGACGGTTGGTGCACTTGCTTTCGTTGGCCGCCGGGGGTGCCGGTTTCTTGCTCATGGTGTACGTTACGGAGCAAAACGACGGCCTCCTGAATGTAGCTTTTGCTTTAATTGGAATTGCATGGGGCAGCATTTTGTCCATGCCGTACGCCATTTTGTCCAGCGAAGTGGACCCGTCCAAGATGGGCATCACCATGGGTCTGTTCAACATGTTCATTGTGATTCCGCAAATTGTTGCTGCGTTGGGCGGAATCAATTGGGCGTACAAGACGTTTTTGGGCGAGGCCACCATCAATACGATGGTTTTGGCGGGCATCAGCTTGCTCCTGGGCGCGTTGTCCTCCCTGGTACTGCCCGCCAAGAAGGGGTAGTTTGGAGATCGGTAAGGATCGGGAAAAAAAGGCACCCCGGGCGCGCAGCGCCCGGGGTGCCTTTTTTGATGCCTTTTTTGATTCCTTTTTTGATGCCGTTGGCGACGTGTGTGTGCCGCGGAGCACCCATGAGTTTACCGCTGAAATTCAAAGATTTCAGACGACCACGCTCCCGCCTCCCAACGTTCGTTCAAGCGAACCGGGGTTCGGTCCAAAGCGCGAACCGCGTCCCGTTTTTTGTTGAGCAACTCGTCGAACCGCTCCATGGAAACCGATGCTGGTTGGTCGCTGGCGTTCACCACCGTTAAGATCAGTCGGTCTTGGGTGTACCGGGCTACTACGTACAAGCCGTTTTCCGGTGCAAACTGCATCATTTTTCCGTGGTGCAGTGCGGCTTGAGAACGTCGGTAATTGCCCAACTTTTGGACGAAGTCAAAGGCTTCCTGCTCCTGCGGCGTCCGACCGGCGGCGGTGAACGCATTGCGCGGATCGCCCGGCCAACCTCCGGGAACGTCTTCGCGCATGGTGCCGTGGTTTTCCGTGGACCTCATCAGTAACTCAGTGCCGTAGTACAGGCAGGGAATGCCTCGGAGGGTGTAGAGAAGGGTCAGTCCCAGCTTGTATTTGCGAAAGTCCTCCCCGCACAGGCCAAAATACCGACCTTCGTCGTGGTTGTCCGCGAAGGTCACGAGTCGGTACGGATCCTGGTACAGGTAATCGCCGGCCAGGGATTGGTACAGTTTGCCCACCCCTTCGTTCCAGCCCGACGGCTTCGTCACGGTCTCTTTGATGGCGAAATACGTTTGAAAATCGGTGACGGAATTCAGTCGATTGTCCGACGGCCGAAGTGGAAATCCGCCCGCGAAATAGGCCTGGCTTTGGTGGTTGTGCACCCAGGTTTCGCCAAACAAGACCATGCGCGGGTAGTGCGTGCGCACCACCTTGTTGAGGCGGGCCATGAAGTTCTGGTTGGGATAGGTGTAGGTGTCGATTCGGAGGGCGTCGATACCCGCCTCTTCAATCCACCACAAGGTGTTTTGAATTAAGTAGTTGGCAGCGTCCTTGTTCTCCAAATTCCAGTCCGGCATGGCGTCGTCGAACCAGCCGCGTTCAAAGAAGTCCTTGTCTCTTTGGGAGGCGTACGGGTCAAACAGCGTGGTTTCCCGGTAGTTGGAGCGCGGGTATTTCTTTTTGGGGTTGAACCACGAGGAATCCGGTTGCGCTTGGTGGAGGTAGTGCATGTCGCCGGCGTGGTTGTAGACCACGTCCATCACGTGCTTCATGCCGCGTGCGTGCAGGGCGTCGGAAAGGCGCAGCAAATCCGCGTGCGTCCCAAACCGGGGATCCACCAGGTAGTGGTCCGTGATGGCGTACCCGTGGTAGGAGGCGCGCACTTGGTTGTTGGCCAGCCACGGGTTGATCCAAACCGCCGTAACGCCCAAGGATTGAACGTAGTCCAAGTGTTTTTCAATTCCTACTAAATCGCCGCCGTGGCGGTCGTAGGGAGCTTTTCGGTTCAAACTCATCTCCAATTGGCCGTCTATGCGGTCGTTCTTGAGGTCTCCGTTGGCAAAGCGGTCCGGCGTAATCAAGTACATATGGTCCGACGCGTCCAGCCCCATGAGCTGTCTTTTGGAGGCGTCGCGCGGTTTTAAGGCGTAGGTAAAACTCAGGTTGCCCGACGGTGTTTGCACGGTAAAGGGCAGGTTTACGGGTTGTGCGTTGGGGTTCAACCACAGCACAATCTTTAGGTAGCCACCGTTTTTCAACACCGTGGACGACAGCATCCGTACCTGAGTACTTTTGAAGGCAGGAATCACCGTGCACTTTCCTTGCAAAGTGGGTGATTTAACCAACAAACGCAGCGTATCGTTGGCCATACCCACCCACCAATGGGGCGGATCTACCCGTTCGGGGGCGGTTGGGCCTTTGTCTGCCCAGGCAATACCCGCGGTGAGGAGCAGTAGAGCAACGATACTTAGGGTGCGGTTCACTAATTTTTTCCGGAACATGAGCGGTATAGCGTTTGAGAAACGAAGGTAGGGTATTGAGCAAAAAAAGGGGCCGCAAGCGGCCCCCCTTTTTCCCTAACCCAGAGAAAAATATTACTTGGTAACGAATACCTTTTCTACGGATTTAACGCCGTTGGCAACGATTTCAACCATGTACGTGCCCATTTCAACAGCACCGCCGTTGTTGGCATCCAGGTTCCAAACGAAGCTGTGGTTACCGGCTTCCAAAGAACCAGCAGCCAAAGTCTTCACTTCCTGACCCAACAGGTTCAAAACGCGTACGGATACGTCGCCAGCCTTGCGGGTAGAGAAAGCTACTTTCGTGAAGTCAGCAGCAGGGTTTGGAGAAACGGTCAAGTCGTTCAAAGACAACTCGCGGGTGCTCAAGTTCGGTGAAGAACCGTCGCACTGGAAGCAAGCGTCGTAGCAGAACAAAAACGCGGCATTGGCAGTAGGAATTACCAAGGTGCGGTTGATGTTGCCGGAGCCGTCGTCCACGCCGCAGTTATCCGTTACGATGGTGCTACCACTTCCACCTTCGTTGGTACCCCAATCGTT
Source organism: uncultured Owenweeksia sp. (assembly GCA_964464855.1). Taxonomy (GTDB): domain Bacteria; phylum Bacteroidota; class Bacteroidia; order Flavobacteriales; family Schleiferiaceae; genus CAMDTE01. The sequence goes on from CAYXHJ010000001.1 coordinate 9,989, forward strand.
ATTGACAAACTTGTACTGTTGGGTTGCGCCAGCTGAGGCAGCTGGGTAATCCACGGTGATGGACCAGATGTTGTTGCCTTCGTCCGTCATGGCAGATGCCGCGTTGCTGGGAGACCAATCGGCCATGGCCGTACCGCCGGTGGTAGCACCTTGGGTTTGGAAGTTACCGCCTACGCGCATGCCGTTAGCACCCAAGGAGTTGCCTGAAGCCAAGTAATCAGTAATGTCCACTTTGTAAGTCACAGAGACTTGAGCGAAAGCTGCGCTGGCAACCAGAGCAGCAGCAAGAGTAAGGGTTTTTTTCATTTTGTTGTGTGTATTTAGGAAATTGGGTTGAGGGTCTAAGATAGAAAAGAATTAGCTGATGGAGCTCAATAATCGGGGTTCTGAATAAGGTTGGGATTGGCCAAGACGTCAGAGGCAGGCAACGGGTAAAGGTCTAAGTGCAGACCCGTAGGCATGCCCTCTTTCACTCCACCCTTGAACGGCCAGATGTAGGCACTTCCGGCAAATTTACCAAAGCGAATCAAGTCTTGACGACGGTGTCCTTCGTAGTGCAGTTCGCGCATGCGCTCGTCCAAGATCAGCTGCAAGTTCAGGGAACCAACGTGGTTGCTGCTGTTGCCGTACGCACGGGTGCGCAAATCGTTGAAGTACCCCAATGCCGTACCCAAATTGGTTCCGGTGCGCACAGCGCATTCGGCGTACATCAAGTAAATGTCTGCCAAGCGGAACATGGGGAAGTCCACGTCAACAAAAGTAACCGGCTCCACACCGGGATTTCCGTTCCGATCCACGTTGCGCCACTTGGTCAAAACATAACCTTGATACGGGTCTGCAAAATCGTCGATGGTGTCCGATTGACGCGTATAAGTGGTGTCAGCATTGGCGCCCGTTCCGGAGATTTCACGTCCGCGGATGGCAAAGGTGTACCGTGCGTCAAGGGTGTCGTTGAGCACATCGCTAAATGTTTTACGAGCGCGAAGGCCCTGCCAAGCGGAGGTAGTACCGTAGTCAATTCCGTAAATCTGGTTGTGCATGCTTCCGTGAACCAAGAAAGTTGTTCCGCCGTAATTGCGCGTACGGTTACCATCAAACGGTACGGAAAAGATAAATTCTGGGCTCAAGTGGTTGTCTGCCAAGAACATGTGGCGGTAGTTGGGATCCAACGAGTAGCCTTCTTGAATGGCCTTTTCGCAGTCGGCCATGCATTCTGCCCATTTGGGCGCACCGGTATACACCTCAGCGTTTAAGTACACCTTTGCGCGCAGGGCGTACAACGCTCCTTTTGAGGCGCGACCGTATTGGGTGTTCATACGGTTGGGCAAGTCGGCCTCTACAGCATTCAACTCGCTGAGCACGTATGCGAATAGGTCCGGGCGGGTGATGCGTTCCGGATAGTATACACCGGGGCGGTCCGACTCGTCCACAAATGGTACGTTTCCGTACAAATCCATGGCGTGGTAGTAGCTCAAGGCGCGCAGGAAGCGTGCTTCCGCTTTCATTTGCTTAACAACAGCCTTTTGCTCCGCTGTGAACCCTTTGCTGTCCATCCACTCGTCCGTGGTGTACCGAATGAATTCGTTGGCCAACGCAATCTGGTAGTAGGTTCGGTAGTAAAAGCTGTTGACAAAAGAGCTGGTGGGGTCCCAGGTCATGGTGACCAATTCCGGTACGCCGGGATCGTTCCAGCCGCAAACTACCTCGTCCGTGGGCAACTCCTGCAAGTTCCACAGCAAGCGAATGTACTGGGAGAAGCCTTCGTCGATTCCGGAAATATCGGGCTGTCCCGCAGGGCCGTTGTTGCCCGATACGGCCAGACCTCCGTACAGCTTAGCCAATACGTTGTCGTAGTTTTCAAAGTCGGAGTACACCGCTTCGGCGTTCATTCCGTACTTGGGCGTGAGGTCCAAGTCTTTGGCGCACGAACCCACCAGCAAAGCGATGCCGGTCAAAAGGGAAAGATTTTTCACAATTTTCATCGGTTCGGGAGATTAAAGTTGAACGTTGAGTTGGATGTTGAACACGCGTGGGCGGGGATACAGGTTGTTGTCAATACCGCCTGCAATTTCAGGATCCAGGCCGCGGTACTTGGTGATTACCAAGGCGTTTTGCATGGAAATGTTCAAGCTGGAGGCAAAGCGATCTTTGTACAATTTGCCCAAATTGTAGGAGAGGTACAGGTTGTCCAAACGCAAGTAGGAAGCGTTTTCCAGGTAGTAGCTGGACAGGTACTGCGGAGTGCGGAATTGGCTCTCCAAGAAGTCGCTGGTCAGGTTGGTCAAATGGGGTTGTGAACCACCTACGGAGAAGTAGTTTCCGTTAACGGAACGAACGTTGTTGTACACGTATTGTCCCAATTCAGCACGGACGGTGGCGCCACCGCTCCAACGCTTGTGCGTGAAGTTCAAGCTCATGCCGAACAAAGTGCGGGGCTCTGGGGTCAGATTGCGGAAGACCTTCAAATCTGCTGTGTTGATGACGCCGTCGCCGTTCTGGTCTACGTAGGCTTCGATGTCGGAGATTTTGCCGTCGCCGTCTGCGTCAACAACACCGGAATAGCTGCCCAAATTGGGTGTGTTGCTCTTCTCAATGGGTCGACCGTTGGCATCAAATCGCTGTTCGAAGGCGAAGTAGGTGAACATCGGGTTGTTTAAGGCGTGGATTTGGATGGTGTTGCCTACACCACCGGAAATACCACCCACTTGAATACCCGGGCTGGCGGTGTCGTCCACCAGGGCCAACTTCAGGATTTTGTTGCGGTTCAGTGCACCGTTGAGGCCAATTTCAAAAGAAGACGTCTCGTTGGAAACCAATACGAAATTGACGTTGGCTTCAATACCGCGGTTGGACATTTGACCCACATTGGTCAAAACGCGGTTGGAGAAGTTGGTTCCGGCCGGGATGGGCACCACGCCCAACAGATCGTAGGTGTATTTCTGGTAGACATCCACCGCGCCGTTGATGCGGTTTTTCAGGAAACCAAAATCCAATCCAATGTTGGTAGTGGCCGTCTTCTCCCACTGCAAGTTGTAGTCGTACGCATCCGGACGCAGCATGGTCACGAAATCGTTGCCAAACTGGTACGAAGCTGTGCTGGAGCTGGGCATGTAGTTGGGGATGTACGCATAATCGTTGAAGATGTCTTGCTGACCGGTAATGCCCCAGCCGGCGCGCCACTTCAAGGTGGAGAAGGTGGAATTTCCAGCCAAGAAGCTCTCTTTCAAAAGGTTGTGTGCAATAGCTGCCGAGGGGAAGAGGCCCCATCGGCTTTCTTTGGAGAAGCGTGAAGAACCGTCTTGACGCAACGTGAAGGTGAACAAGTACTTGTCGTAGGCGTTCACGTTCCAGCGTCCGTAGAAAGACATCAATGCGTTTTCGGTAAAGAAATCATTGGCAGCAGGAGCCACGATGGTGTCGGATTCGTCGGCATTCAATACCGGAAAGGTGGGGCTGGTGGTGCTCCAATGTTGAAAGGAATAACCGCCGGTTAGGTCCGTTTTGAAGTTCGCAGACAGGTTGGTTTTGTAGTTGAAATACGCTTCCAACAGTCGGTTGGTGCGGGTAGAGGCGTACTGTCCTTTTTCCCCGCCTTGGAACCACTGTGCAGCTGCCGTTGCTGGCGTAAAGAAGTTGCCGTGTGTGTTGGAGTGTTCTCCACCCAAATTCAAGTAAAGATGAAGCTTGTCGTCTGCCGTTGCTTTGTAATCAAACAGTACGTTGCCCAACAAGCGCGTGTTGTGGCCAACGTCCGTGCGCTGTTCGATCAATCCCAAGGGGTTTTTGGGAGACAATCCGTTGGGTTCGTTGTTCCGAGTCCACTCGAAGAATCCGCCTAAAAAGGAGGTATCTCCGCTGTATACCGGACGCGTGGGGTCAAATGTGACGGCTGTTCCGATGGCACCGGTATTTGAGTAATTCTGTGTGGAATTGATCAACTTTCCAGAAATGTTGGCCTTGAGTTTGCCTTTAATCAATTCCGGTGAAGCATTCAAACTAGCGCTGTAGCGAGCCAGTTCCGAACGGCGCAAAACGCCGGTTTCGTGGTAGCGGCCCAAGCTTAAACGGTACGGCAAGTTTTTAATTCCGCCCGAAAAAGCAATATTCACGTCTTGCACCATACCGGTTTGGTAGATGACGTCTTGCCAGTTGGTGCGTGTGGCGCTGTCCGTTGGGATGATGGAGTCGAAGGTGCTTGCACCGTTGCGGGCCACTTTGGTCCAACCTGGAGCCGTTGCCAATCGTGCAATTTGCGCCTTGGTACCGTAGGTGTTTACGGCATTGGCAAACTCGTCAGCGGTCAATACATTGACCTGATTGCGGTTGTTGCGCACCGAATAAACCACATTTAAATCTGCATTAAACGCTTTGCCGGCTGCACCTTTCTTGGTGGTCACCAAGATGACACCATTCGCCGCGCGCGAACCGTAAATGGCCGCTGCGGAGGCGTCCTTCAAAATCGTGAAGCTTTCAATATCCGCTGGATTGATCAACCCCAAGCCGTCGGCGGGGAGACCGTCGATGACCACCAAAGGATCGTTGCTCGCATTGAGCGAAGAACCGCCGCGAATGCGGATTCTACTGCCTGCGCCCGGTTGGCCGCTGTTGGAGGTGATGCGAACGCCCGGGGTCTTACCCACAATGAGTTGTTCCGGTGTGGAAAATGCACCGCGTTGGAAGGTGCGGGATTTCACGCTGACCAACGAACCCGTCAAGTCTTTGGTGTTGGATTGACCGTATCCGATGACTACTACATCGTCCAATACCCGGACGTCTTCCGCAAGGGTGAAGTTGAGGGTGTACTCTTTACCCGCAACAACCGTTCCCGTCTTGCTGGAGCTTTTGTACCCCATACCGCTGACCAGCAACTTATACGTGCCGGCAGGTACGCTCAATTGGTACACGCCGTTCGCGTTGGTGACAACGGCATAGGATTTGCCTTCAACTTTTACGCTAACGCCCGGTAACGTTTCGCCTTTGTCGGACGAAACGGTGCCGCGAATGGTTCCGTTTTGTGCTGCTGCGGATGCGCTGAGTCCTAGGGACAATGCAGCGGCAGCCAGCCAGTGTAGGGGTTTCATCATGCGAATATTTTTGTGTTGCCGTGAAAAGGTGGCACCAAAGTAGGCAATAAGTGTATAAAATACAATATACCCCCTGCGGAGCCGTTAACATTTTTTTAACCGACTGTGCGCGCGCCCCTCGGGCAGGTCCGTCCCCGAGGGACGGATTGAACACAAAAAAACCGCCCCGTTTTGGGGCGGTTGTGCGGAATTTCGAGCAAATTTATGCGACCGAATTAAGGAGACTGCTTGCATCGGTAAAAGCAAAATGATAACGGAGCGGGAATCACCCCTTAAGCACAGTGCTCTTCAAACGCTTGCATCAAATTATCGGCAATCATGTGGGCCGGACGCCCTTCGATGTGGTGGCGTTCAATCATGTGCACCAATTCACCGTCTTTGAACAGCGCCATGCAGGGCGAAGATGGAGGAAAGGGCAGCATCAGCTCGCGAGCACGGTTGACGGCCTGCGTGTCGTTGCCGGCAAAAGCCGTAACCAAACGGGTGGGTTTGTGGTTTGCTTGCTGCACGGCAGCAACAACCCCCGGGCGCGCCGTGCCTGCAGCACATCCGCAAACCGAATTGACCACAAACAATGTGGTTCCTTCCGCGTTTAACAAGGCAGCGTCCACGGCTTCCGGGGTACGCGCTTCAACAAAACCTGCGTGCACCAATTCTTGGCGCATGGGAGCAATCAAATCTTCGGGGTACATACCTTTGGAGCGTCTAGATTTACAATGGAAACAAAGTTACGCCGTTTGGGTTCACGCCAAGGATTTTGGACCCTCTTTTTGATTGCGATCCTCGCTGTCACGGGCACGGTTGCCGCTCAGGACGCCAAGGCTTGGGTGGCCGCTGCGGAAGCCAGCCAAGTGCGCTACAACGCCTACTCCACCGTTCGGGTTTCGTCGGTTCGACCTACCTACACTCGGGTGATGGAGGTGCGGGCTTGGACGCTGGGCAACACCCACGCTTTGGCGGAAGTTTTGGCACCGGCACAAGACAAGGGAATGGCCTACTTGCGGACCAACCAAAAAATCTGGAGTTACCTTCCCAAGGCGAAGCAAGTGGTGCAGTTGCCGGCGTCCATGCTCATGCAAGGTTGGATGGGCTCGGATTTGCAGTTGGATCAGTTGCTGGGTGAGGCCTCTTTTTCCAAAGACTACGCGTTGACGCTACGCGAAGAAACCGTCACCACAAACGGCCGCAAGTGCCGCGTGATCTCTGCTGTTCCCAAGCCTGGATTGCCGGTGGTTTGGTCTGAGGTTCGTTTGCATCTGGCGCACGATAAGTCCGACGTAGTGCGCGTGGAGTATATGGATCGTCGGGGCAAATTGGCCCAAACCCTGGACGTTTTGGTGTACAAGACGTTCGACGGCGTTCGCATGCCCGCAGACCTTCGTTTTCAACCGGCAGGCAAGAAGCAGCATACCCGAATGGAAATTCTGAAATGGGAAAAACGCCCCGGATTGACGACGTCGTTCTTTACGGTGGATAAACTGAAGGCGCTTCCGGCCCAATGAGCGCGTACCGCATACCGTCTGGGGCGGCCGTGCGCTTGGCGCTGCGTTTGGCGTGGCGAAATTTGGGGCGCAACCGTCGCCGAAGTGCTATTTCCCTAGCGGCCGTAGCCTTTGCATTGTTTTTTGCGGTGGTCATGCGCTCGCTGCAGCTGGGTGTGTACGGCCACATGATTGAAACCCTGGTGGGCAATGTTTTGGGATATACGGAAGTGGCGGCAGAAGGATATTGGCCCTTGCAGTCCTTGGATGCGGCCTTGCCAGAAAATCCCGAGTGGTTAGCGGCCGTGGAGGCTGATGATCAAGTAGGCAAGGCCGCGCCGCGCGTTGCCGGTTTTGCCTGGCTCAGCGGAGCCAAGGGCGGGAGTGCCGCACAGTTGGTGGGTATTGACGCAGCCCGCGAAAAGCGCGGCGTGGGCGACGGCCCGCCCGGAAGTATTTGGCTGGGGCCCGGGTTGGCGCGGCAGCTGGGCGTAACCGTGGGCGATTCTGTAGTGGGTTTGGGCCAAGGGTACCAAGGAAGCTTGGCCAACGGCGGTTTTGTAATGGCCGGGGAAGTCACCGTGGGCAACCCGGATTTGGAGAAGCGTTTGGCCGTTATTTCTCTGCCCGACGCGCAACAATTTTACGGTGCTTACGGGCTGTGGACCTCCGTAGTTTTGTCGCCGGACGAACCTACCAACCACCGCGCCGTAGCGGCGCGACTGCCCCAAGATTATCCTTTGGAAGGAGCCGTTTGGCGCACGTGGGAGGAGCGCATGCCGGAGCTGGACCAAGCCATTCGCGCGGATTCCACGGGCGGATTGGTGGTCCTTTCCGTTCTGTATGTGGTCATTGGTTTTGGCTTGCTGGGCACGATGCTGATGCTTGCGGAGGAACGCAAACGCGAGTTCAGCATGCAAATTGCATTGGGCGTTTCTCGTCGACTCCTGGCCGCCACGGTCTTTCTGGAGGCGACCTTTCTGGCGGCATTGGGTGCTTTGATTGGCGGCGGAGCCGGCCGATTGGCCATGGAAATCATGAACGTATACCCCCTTCGTTTGCGCGGAGAATTGGCGGAAGCCATTGTGCGTCAGGGCTGGGCGCCCATTTTGCCCCCCAGCATGGACCCTTCCATCGTGGTGACCCACGCCTTGCTCATTTGGTTGTTGGCCGTTCTCGTTGCTTTGTGGCCGGTGCGCGCTGTGTTTAATGCTCCAACGGTTTTTCGCGGATGACACCCGGTTTGGTACTCCTGCTGCGCATGGCGTGGCGCAACATCTGGCGCAATCCCGTGCGGAGTTCCGTGGTATTTGTTTCCATGGGATTGGGCGTTTGGGCTGGGCTCTTCCTCATGGGCTGGGCCAGCGGCATCAACGACGCCCGCGTGCAAGACGCCATCGACGACTATTTGGCCCACGGCCACGTGCACGTTGCGGGCTACACCGCTGACGGCACGAATCTTCGCGCCCTTCTACCCAATGCGTCGGCCACCTTGGAGCAGTTGGAGGCTCGGCCGGACGTGCGCGGGGTGGCTCCGCGTTTGCAAGTACCCGCCATGGTACAGGCGGCCTTGGGTTCCAGTGGATTGCTCCTCCAAGGAGTGGATCCTGTACGCGAGGCAAAATTATTCACCGTTCCGCACCGCTTGCCCGACGGCGCTTTTTTGGCGGACACCGCGCGCGAATTCAACGGTGTGGTGGTGGGTCAGGCCTTGGCCAACCGCTTGGATTTGCGCGTGGGCGACCCCGTTGTTTTTACCTACCAAGACACCGCCGCCACCGTGCACAGCACCCTGTACACCGTGGAAGGGCTCTACGACGGAACGTCTAACCTCACGGAGGAAGCCGTGGCCTACGTTCGCTTGGACCGTCTGGCCTCGGAGCTGGGCGTGCCGAATGCAGCGCACGACGTGGCTTTTCGGGTAGATCCGTCGGCTGCGCGTCAAAAAGAATCTTTGGAAGCCGTTTGCACCCAGATCCAAGCTGATTTTCCGGAACTTCAAGTGAAATCGTGGCGCAAAACGGCCCCGGAAATGGGGTATGTCGATGAAATCATGGCACAAGCTTTGCTCCTGTTTATGGGAATCATGCTGTTGGCCATGGCCTTTGGCATCCTGAACACCATGCTCATGGCCATTTTGGAACGCCAGCGGGAACTGGGCATGTTGATGGCCGTAGGCCTCACCCGCCAGCGAGTTTTTGCGCTGGTGGTGTTGGAGACCGTCTTGCTCACCGGCATTGGACTCCCCTTTGGTCTCTTGTTGGGCCACACCACGCTGGTGGTCACCAACCGCACCGGCATTTCCTTGGAAGCGTTTGCCGACGGCCTTGCTGAATTTGGCATTTCGCCCGTCATTTACCCGCAAGTAGTGACCCACTGGTACCTGCCGGTGGTGGCCTTGGTTTTTGTTTTATCTCTTTTGGCGTCGCTGATGCCCGCACGCAAAGCCGTCTCCCTCAACCCCATTGAAAGCATGCGCGCCTTATGAGCCTGATTACTCTTTCCAGCCTCCGCAAAGTATATACCGAAACGGCCTCCGACGTGGTGGCGGTGGATTCCGTTGATTTGACTTTAGAGGCCGGCGAATTCGCCGCACTCGTAGGACCGTCGGGTTGCGGAAAAACCACTCTACTCAACTTGATTGGGGGGCTGGACCGACCCAGTGCAGGAAGGGTGGTGGTTAGCGGCACCGATTTGAGCACCCTTTCCGATGCGGACTTGGTTCGGTTCCGATTGGAGCACATTGGCTTTGTTTTTCAGGCCTACAACCTCATTCCCGTATTGACGGCCCTGGAGAATACCGTCTTTATTCTGGAGTTGCAGGGCGTTGCCGCAGCCGAGCGCAATAAACGCGGCATGGAGCTTTTGGACGCCGTAGGTTTGGCAGACAAGGCCCACCACCGTCCGGCACAACTGTCTGGTGGTCAGCAACAACGCGTAGCTGTGGCGCGCGCCTTGGCGTCCAAGCCTGCCTTTGTTTTGGCGGACGAACCCACGGCCAATTTGGACTCAAAAAGTGCCTCCACCTTGTTGGACATCATGGTGGACCTGAACCGCACGGAGGGCACGCTGTTTTTGTTTTCCACCCACGACCCCCGCGTGGTGGACCGTGCCCGCCGCACCTTCCACTTGGAAGATGGACGGGTAGTTTGGGAAGAGAAAAAGTCCTGATTCAGGCAGCGGCACGCACGCCGGGCGCGGACACATGCTGCCCCCGCATTTTGCGGTTTAACGGGTAAATCTTATTGGTTTTCAGCCTCCTGGGCGTCCAATGCCGTCTTGACGGCGGCGGCCTTTTTGCTGCCCACTACTGCAGACACTTCGTCGAGGGTTGCTCGTGCAATGCCCGCAGCACTTTTGAAATGCGAGAGCAACAGTTCAACCGTGGCCGGCCCCACCCCGGGAATGGACTCCAGCTTCGTGGCGATGGTTCCCTTGCTTCGGCGGTTGCGGTGGTGCGTAATGCCAAATCGATGCGCCTCGTCGCGCGCGCGCTGGAGCACCTTCAGCGTTTCCGATCGTTTGTCCAAGTACAATGGATCGCTGTCTCCCGGGTAGTAGAGCTCCTCCAATCGTTTGGCAATCCCGATGATGGAAATTTTCCCGCGTAAACCCAATTCGTTTAGGGCCTCGACGGCTGCGGACAACTGCCCTTTGCCGCCGTCCACCAGAATCAACTGCGGCAGTGGTTGCTCCTCCTCCAACAAACGTTTGTAGCGACGCGTGATGACCTCCGCCATGGTGGCAAAGTCGTTGGGTCCCTCCACCGTTTTCACGTTGAAATGGCGGTAGTCCCGTTTGGAGGGTTTGCCGTCTTTGAACACCACGCAGGCACTCACCGGAAAATCTCCGTGAAAATTGGAATTGTCAAAACACTCAAAATGCCGCGGTTCCACCGGCAAGCGCAGGTCCGTCTGCATCTGTTTCATCAGCCGATTGACGTGTCGGTCCGGATCCACAATGCTCAAATTCTTCAGCTTTTCCAGGCGGTAAGCGCGCGCGTTGCGCAGGGATAGTTCAATGAGCCGAAGTTTATCGCCGCGCTGCGGTACGGCCACTTTGACTCCGTCGATCTCCAAGTCCAACGGTTGAGAAAGCAGAATTTCCGACGATTCGGAACCGAAGAGCTCCCGCAGTTCGGCCACACCTACGGCCAACAATTCAGCGTCGGATTCGTCCAGTTTCTTTTTGAATTCCAAGGTGTGACCGCGCACCACGGCGCCTTCGCGCAGCACCAAACCGTTGACGTACGCAAACTCAGCGTCGCTCAACAACGTAAAGACGTCGGCGTCCCCAACGGTGGGATTGACTACGGTTGATTTGGCCTGGTATTTCTCCAGCAAGAGCAAGCGCTCCTTGGACTCTTGTGCCGCCTCAAATTCCAGAGCGGCCGCATGCTCCTCCATCTGCTGTTGAAGGATCTTTTTGGCGTGGCGCAGGCGTCCTTTCAGCAGCGAACGAACGGATTCCAGCGTGCGGTTGTATTCGGTTTCCGACTGATCCCCTACGCACGGTCCCTTGCAGTTTTTGAGGTGGTACTCCAAACATACCTTGAATTTGCCTTGGCGAATATTGTCTTGCGTCAGTGCCAAATTGCAGGTGCGCAGTGGATACAGTTGCTTGATCAGGTCCAACACGGTGTACATGCCTTTGCTGGAGACGTAGGGGCCGTAGTATTCGCCTTCGCGCGGCTTGAACTGGAAGGTGGGGTACACCCGCGGGAATCGCTCTTTTTTGATCACAATCCACGGGTAGCTCTTGCCGTCCTTCAGGTTGATGTTGTACTTGGGCTGCTCTTTTTTGATCAGGGTATTTTCCAGCAAGAGCGCCTCGTACTCGGTCTCCGTCACCATGAATTCGATCCGACGGACCTGCATCACCAGGTTTTGGAGTCGTTGGTTGTCGTGTTTCCCGCGGAAGTAGGAATTGACCCGGTTCTTTAGATTCTTGGCCTTCCCGATGTAGAGGATTTTATCTTCCGCATCCAAGTGCTTGTAAATGCCCGGTTTGTCGGGCAAGCTGCGCAGAAATACACGCAAATGGGCAAAGGGATCCAAACCGTCGGGCACAGTGCAAAACTACTGCGTACAGCAACAGTACGGTTGGAAAACAAAGGGGTATAAAACAGCGAGGGCCGCCCAACGGGCGGCCCTCGCATCGGCGCGCCTGTGGGCGCGCGCAAAAAGAATCATTACTTCCGCAGCAAGGTAACGTTGCCCTTCCACTGCCGACGACGACCGGCGTACGCAGGCGGTGTATTGTTGGCAGCGTCAAAGGCCTCTACTATGTAGAAGTACACACCGGCCGGAAGCGGTTGACCTTGGCGGTCTTCACCCTTCCATGGGTTGCTGTTGTCGTAGTTGTAGTTCTCGTACACCAAGATTCCGGTTCGATCGAAAATCTTCACAATCCGATCCGTTTGGTAACTCATCAAACCGCGAATGGTAAATCCGTCGTTTTGGCCGTCTCCGTTGGGCGTGAAGACGTTCGGTACCGTGAGCGAATCAATGGGCGGAATTGGAGGAACGGGTTCGCCAACCTGAATCCAGTTGGACCACGCGGTATCTTCCGCAGAAACCTGACTCATGTTCCGCACCGTACGAATGCGCACGGCATACAATCCGGGACCAAGGTTTGGGTGTACCACGGTTGCGGTGGTATCTCCGTTGGGCGTGCCGTAGTTCTCCCACAGCCACTGGTTCGGCCCAATGCTTGTTCCCCATTGGATTTGGTACTGTGGGTTGTTCCAACCGTTGTACTCGTTCCAAACAACCGGCACGCTGGAAGCCGTAGTTAAGTCACCGCGCAACCACATGCTGTGCACCACGTTGGTGGGCGGCATTTGCTGCTGGTTCAAAATCATCTGCACATAGTAGCGGTAGGAACGAGCATCAACTTTGGCGGCATCTACGCTAACATCCACAAATTCGCGTGCTGCGGAATCGTTGAGCGAGGCAATGGCTTGATACGATGCACCACCGTCCGCGGAACGGTAAATGCGGTACAGGTTGAACAGATACGACGGGAAGGTAGCGGGATCTATGCGCCAATAGAGGTGCGGGTGTTCGTCCTCATCGATGGAGACGTTCCGCAGTTGCATGTCCAAATTGATGCAGTTGTTCACCTTCAGGATGATGGTGTCGAACTCGTTCATGTCTTTACCGCACTTGTTCAGCAGGGTATTTCCATCGTTCCCCACTTTGGAGTACAAATAGTAGTCGCCGTTCAACGACAAAGGCTTGCTCAGTTTGACCAACAAACTGTCCGTTTCACCGTTGTAGTCTGGGTAACCGACCAAATTTAAAATTGGAATGGGCTGGCCGTTGGGGGAAGTCAACCGGAAGTCGGAGCCGTCCGGAGATACAGAGGCCATTTCCACGGGCAAGGTAAAGCGAAGCATCACGGAAGAATCCAAGCAGTCGTATTGACGAACTTGGCGCCCGCGGTTGTCCAAACTCACACCGGGCGAGGGAAACTTAAGCTTCACGCCCGCATTCACAATGGGCAAACAGTTGTTGGCAACAGTGACTTGGATTTCCCGATTGGAGGACCCTACTTTTTCCCAAAAACCATAAAGTGTATCGTATCGGTATTCGTTGACCCGTACGGCAATGACCGAGGTCTCCGCTTGAGTAGCTGTAAACGTAATGTTTCCTGTCTGGGCATTCAGTGCAAAGGGATTTGCTGCACTGGTGGTGATGGGGGAGGTGTAGGTGTAACCTGCATTGTATCCCAGAGCAACTCCGGTGGTACCACCCAGTTGACGAGCAGGTACCAATTCGTACGAAATGGAATCTCCGTCGATTTCCAATGCATTTTGGAGGTAATTCGTATATCCACCAATGCAGATGTAGCTCAATGGAATTGACACAAAGCTCGGTGAAGAGTTTTTGCCCAACGTGTTGTTCAATTCCGCCTCAAAGTAGAAGCCCTGACCGCCGGAATTGTTGAGCGAGGTGATGTTGAAGACGCGGCAGCACGTTTGCCAGTACATGTAGTAGTCGTTGCAGACCTGGGGCAATACAACGTAGCCGTAGTGTACGTTGATCATGGGGCTGTACACGGAACTACCTGCTCCTTGCTGAATGCAGTCGTAGGCGCCCAAAGACATGGCGTTGATGGCCGCACCCGGACGGGTTACCGTGACGTTGGTGTTGATGTTGCAGCTCGCTGAACGGATGGTCACCGTTTGTGTGGCACCGGGGTCAAAGGAAGTCTGTTCCCAGTAGATAACCAGCTTGATGCGGTACTGGTTGGGTACGCCGGTGGAGTCGCCTACGTATTTGTATTGAATGTCTCCACCCAAAATGTGCGATGCGCGTGCGCCAAAAGATGCCGTGAGCACCAGAGCAAGGAGAAGAAGAATGCGTTTCATCGTTGAGTCGATTGGAATCGTTGGGAATTTTTGCAGTTACGAATGTAGCAATTAGTCACCTATTTTAACCGGTCAATGAGAGAACGACGCCCTCCATCTACCTACCGCTTCGGTGTTACCAACGCACGACCAATAACGTCACTGCGGGCAGTGCGCCAAAGAGGAGTCCCCAACCTATCTCCGCGGGGGTGTGCGCACGGAGTTGGAGCCGTGCAGCGACAATGGCGGTGAGGATAAGAATGGAACACAGCAGCGGCCAAGGAGACCATCCCCATTCCAACGACGCCAAGGCAATGGAGCTGCTGGCGGCAGCCATTCCTGCCGTGTGGCCGCTGGCTTTGGTCCACAACAAAGCACCGTATACCAAGAAGACAGTAGCACAGCCGGCCAACAGGGACCAGGTCAATACTTCCGGAAATCCCCAGCGAGCATTCAACTTATACGCCCAGTAGAAGCCGGCAGCGGCCACGGCGAGCGGCCATTGACGATCGGTTCGAAGCGGTAGCTGAAATGCGCTGACCAAGTTCATGCGGTGAAGCACAAAGGCCGTAAGTGCTGGGGCTACGGCAGTACCCAGGAAGACGCCCCCTAAACTCCACGTAGAGCGTGCGTTCCAACCGTCGGGTGCCGACGTTAAAAACAATAGGGCCAGTTGTGTGGGCATGATCATGGGGTGAAAAACCGTGGAAACCACGTACGCCCAACGGGAATGGGAGCCAGAATTAAACGCCAAGCGGCTCATAACGTTTTGCGCAATCGTGCCACAGGAATCCCCAATTGCTCCCGGTATTTGGCCACCGTGCGCCGGGCAATGGGGTAGCCTTTTTCTTCTAAGAGTTGCGCAAGGGCATCATCTGTCAGCGGATTTCGTGTGTCCTCGTCGCCAATGGAGTCCTCCAAAATCTTCTTGATTTCTTTCGTAGAAACCTCTTCGCCTTCGGAGTTCAACATGGACTCGGAGAAGAACGTTTTAATCAAAAAGGTACCGAAGGGCGTTTGCACGTATTTGTTGCTCGCCACGCGGCTGACGGTGGAGATGTCCATGCCCACTTGATCTGCGATATCCTTGAGGATCATGGGTTTCAAGTGCCGCTCGTCGCCGGTCAGGAAGTACTTTTCTTGGTACTTCATGATGGCAGACATGGTTAAGATGAGCGTTTGCTGGCGCTGTTTTATGGCATCGATGAACCACTTGGCAGCGTCGATTTTCTGCTTCACAAAAAGGAGCGCTTCTTTGCTCGCGGCGGAAGCATTGCCCTTGCTTTCTTTGTAGTGCGACAGCATCTCTTTGTAGTCGCGGGAAATGTTCAGTTCGGGCGCGTTGCGGCTGTTCAACTGCAATTCCAGCCGGCCGTCGTGCACGGTGATGAGGTAATCCGGAACGATGACCTCGCCGCTGGGAGCGCCGGAACCGCCCACGGAAAGTCCCGGCTTGGGGTTGAGTCTTCCGATTTCCGCCAACACCTCTTTCAGCGTGGATTCGTCGGTGTGCAATAGATCCAACAGCTTGGCGTAGTGTCGTTTGGCCAAGGCATCGAACCCGCTTTCCACCACCTGCAAGGCCATGCGGGTCATGGGGGTAGCTGGGCGCTTTCGTTCCAATTGAAGTACCAGGCATTCTTGAAGACCGCGCGCGCCAATTCCCGGTGGGTCCAACGATTGGATGCGCTCAATCAGTCGTTCCAAGTCCGCTGGCTCCACAATTACACCCAGGGTAAAGGCGAGGTCGTCGCAAATGTCCAACGTGGCCCGACGCAAATATCCGTCGTCGTCCAAGGTGCCAATCAAGTACTTGCACAGGGTTTCGTCGTTGGGAGAAAGGACAACGGTAGACAACTGCTCCAGCAGGTAATCCTGCATGGACTTAGCTCCCACGAGTGGGGTTTCGTAGCTCTCGTCGTCCGCACTTTGGTTGCTGGTTTGCGTTTTGTAGTCCGGGGTGTCGTCGTCGAAGTAATCTGAAAAATCGAGGGCATCGCGTTCTTCCCGGGAATCATCGCCGTCGTTGGCGTCGCGTTCGTCGGGAAATTCTTGGTCCCATTCGTCGGCGGGCGCTTCGTCGGCGGATCGGTCCACTTCGCCCTCCTCCAAAGCAGGGTTGATTTCCAACTCCTCCTGAATGCGTTCTTCCAAAGACTGCGTCTGCAACTGAATCAGCTTCATGAGCTGAATCTGCTGCGGGCTCAGCTTTTGCTGCAGCTTTTGGGAGAGGTTTTGGTGAAGCACGGGTGGGGCGAAGGATTTGTTTTGACGGTAGTGGCTTAAAATTCGGCCTTGCCCGGGGTGCGCGGGAAGGGAATGACGTCCCGGATGTTCCCCATGCCGGTGATGAATTGCACCATACGTTCAAAGCCCATGCCAAATCCTGCGTGGACGCACGTGCCAAATTTGCGGGTGTCCAAGTACCAGTCCAAGTGTTCCGGATCGATTCCAACCGCCTTCATTTTTTCCACCAAGACGTCGTGGCGTTCCTCGCGCTGGCTGCCGCCGATGATTTCGCCAATTCCGGGGAAGAGGACGTCCATGGCGCGGACGGTTTTGCCGTCTTCGTTCAAGCGCATGTAGAAAGCCTTGATGTTGGCGGGATAGTCGTACAGGATGACCGGTGCTTTGAAATGCTTTTCCACCAAATACCGCTCGTGTTCGGACTGGAGGTCAATGCCCCAACCCTCAACGGGGTACTGGAATTGTTTCTTTTGGTTGGGCTTGGAGCGCTGGAGGATTTCCACGGCCTCGGTGTAGGTGAGGCGGACGAAAGGATTGTCCAAAACAAAGCGCAATTTGTCCAAGAGCCCTTGTTCGGAGCGCTGCTCTTTTGGTTTTTGCTGTTCTTCTTCGGCCAGGCGCTGATCCAAAAAGGCCAGATCTTCAGGACAACGTTCCAATACGTATGCAATGATGCTTTTCGAAAACGCTTCCGCCAAATCCATGTTGGCATGGAGGTCGTAAAACGCCATTTCCGGTTCAATCATCCAAAACTCGGCCAGGTGGCGTGCGGTGTTGGAATTCTCGGCTCGAAAGGTGGGGCCAAAGGTGTAGATTTTGCTTAAGGCCATGGCGCCCAATTCCCCTTCCAATTGACCGCTTACGGTAAGGTTGGTGGATTTGCCAAAAAAGTCTTGGGCAAAGTCCACCTCACCGGCGTCGTTGGTGGGGGCGTTTTGAGGCGGGAGGGTGGTGACGCGAAACATTTCACCGGCACCTTCTGCATCGGATGCGGTGATGATGGGCGTGTTGAGGTAGAAAAAGCCTTGTTCGTTGAAGAAACGGTGCACGGCAAAAGCCGCGTGGTGACGCACCCGCATGACCGCGCCAAAGGTGTTGGTTCGCATGCGCAAATGCGCAATTTCCCGCAAGAATTCCAGCGAATGCTTTTTGGGCTGCAGCGGGTAATCTTCCGGATTGGAATCGCCCAAGATTTCCAATTTGGTCACGGCCAACTCTACGGACTGTCCTTTTCCTTGGGATGCGGTCAGGGTTCCGGTGACCCGAATGCAAGCCGACGTGGTGATGCGCTTGAGAAACTCCGGTTCGAACGCTTCAAAATCCACCACGCACTGCAGGTTGTCCAAACAAGAACCGTCGTTCAACGCAATGAAGCGGTTGCTGCGGAACGTTCGAACCCAGCCGGAAACCGTAAGCGGTTGGTCGGAGGGGGAAAGCTTGAGGATGTCGCGTATGGCCTGCTGTGGCATGATTCGTGATGGGGATGGTTTCGCTCTTGCAAAAGTGCGCAATCTGCGCCAATTATGGAACCGCGCAAACAATAATTGCATCCGACCGCAAATAGGGGGGCATTATTTAGAAAAATTCAAGAAAACCAGGGAAACATTTTATTATGTAAAACGTTTCCTATGCGTACCTTTGCACCCGATTTCGCAAAGTTATAGCTCCGTTTTTGCAAATTGCGACCGCAACTACCTGAAAATGAACCCCGTGGAAGACGCACCCAAA
>CAYXHJ010000001.1:27892-30900 GCA_964464855.1 uncultured Owenweeksia sp.
TTTTGTGAGTCAAAACGTTTCCTATGTGTACCTTTGCGCCCGATTTTGCCCGCTTACGGGTGTAAGTCATTGATTTACAAAAGATCGTTGATAAAGTAGAAAAATGGAAGACGCACCCAAAATGAGCATTGCAGCCCGGGCTATGGCGCTGTTTCAGCGCTTGGGGCTCCGTGCGTGCACCATGGACGATGTGAGCCGCGAATTGGCCATCTCCAAAAAGACGTTGTACAAATTCTTCTCCAACAAGGCCGAATTGGTGGACGGCAGCGTTCGCTCCTTTTTGGCGCACCAAATGGCGTCCATGGAAAAGGTTACGGCCGAGTCTGAAAATGCTTTGGACGAGTTGTTTCGTCAGCACCAGCAGGTGATGGAAATTGTCGCAGGCAATGGACCGTCGATGCTGTTTGCGATGAAGAAATACTACCCGGAGACCTACGATTGGTTGATGGAACAGCGCAAGCAAATGGTTTTGGAGCGCACCCGGGCCAACCTGCAACGCGGCATGGAAGAGGGCCTCTACCGTACGGACGTGGTTCCTGAGTATGCGGTCTGGTACCACTATGCGCAAATGGTGGCGCTTACGGAAATCGACTGGTTCCCCGAACAGCTGCTTAAAGACCGAAACTTCTACCACTACGGGTTGCGATCCTACATGCTTTCCATTGTAAACGACCGCGGCATGGCCTACATGACGCAACATCCATTATCTACTTTAAAATCGAATTAATTCCTAGAAACCGTGAAAAAAACCGTTCGGATTCTCGCATGTTTGGCTCTGACTGCCGGTGCGCTTTCCGCCCAAGAAATGCGCGTGGGTTTGGCTCAGGCCCAGGCATACGCCCTCAAACACAACGCTTCAGCTCAGGTCAATGATTTGGAGCGTCAAGTGGCTAAAGCCAACATTTGGCAGAACATCGCCATTGGCTTGCCGCAGGTGCAAGTAGCTGGATCCTACACCAGCAACATTGAATTGCCAGCCCAGTTCATTGACTTCGGTACCGGCGAATTGACCAAGTTGACCTTTGGAACCAAGTACGCCAGTGCAGGGAATTTGAGCGCCAGCCAGTTGGTGTTCGACGGTTCCTATTTTGTGGCGCTTTTGGCCACCAAAGTAGTGTCCGAAACCGCTGAGTTGGGCTACCAAAAGTCCTTGCGCGACGTGCGGGAACAGGTAGCACAAGCCTATCATTTGTCCGTGGTGACTGAACGCAATGTTCAAGCCGTAACGGCCAATTTGGAACTTACCCGCAAGTTGTACCAAGAAACCAAGGCCCTTCAGGCAGAAGGATTTTTGGAATCGACCGATGTGGATCAGTTGGCTTTGGTGGTGAGCAATTTGGAAAACTCATTGGACTACTTGAACAGCCAAAAAGAAGTTTCTTTGGCTTTGTTGAAACTTCAGATGGGGGTTCCACAAACAACTTCGCTGGTTTTGACCGATGCCTTGGAGCAGCTGGTATTGTTTACAGATGCTGGTAACACCCTTTTGACGAAAGGATTCGACCCCAAAAACCACATTGATTACCGCACGATGGCCGTCAACCGCGAGGGAGCCAAATTGAACATGCAAAACGAGTGGATGTCCTTTTTACCTCGACTCTCCCTTTCCTACGGTGCCAACATCAACTACGTCAGTCAATCCGCCAACGTTTGGGATCCCAACGGGACTCAAGCAGCGAATTTTGCCTTCAGCAGCTGGGGGTTGAACGCGTCGGTTCCGTTGTTTACATCCGGCCGCCGTATTGCCCGTGTGAAGCAAGCGCAGCTGAAACTCCAAGAGTTGGACTTGCTGTTGGCCAATACGGAAAGCATGTTGTCCATGCAGTACAAGCTGGCACGGGCGGAGTACAGCTTTGCGCTCAACAATTATTTGTCTCAAAAAAGGAACGAGGCCTTGGCCAAATCCATCCGCGACCGCATGTACGCTAAATTTAAAGAAGGCGTGGCTTCCAGTCAAGAATACACCCAAGCCGAGAACCAGTACCAACAAAGCGTTTCAGCCATGCTGAATGCAGCAAACAACGTATTAAACAAGCGGGTGGCGCTTGAAAAACTACTGTCCACCGACCTCCAATGATCTCTACTTTAAAGCATACCTCATTCAAGACCATGAAAAATTCTCTCATTTGGGCCGTTGCACTGGGTGCCGTGGCTTGTTCTCAAGAAAACACCTCGGATTTGGCTCAGTTGCAGGGCGAACGAGACTCTTTGGTTGCGTTGACGCAATCGGCCGCCACCCGCATCCAAGAAATCGACGCGCAATTGGCCGCATTGGACAGCACGCGCGAATTGACGGTCGTTACTGTGTTGGAAGTCCGTCCGGAAACGTTTGTGCACTCGTTCGAAGCATTGGGCAAAGTTGAGGCCGACCGTTCGGTCAATTTATTGCCGGAAATGGGCGGTCAAATCAAGCGCGTTTTGGTGAGCGAAGGCGACCGCGTGGCCGCTGGCCAAACGTTGATTGAATTGGACAATTCCGTGCTGCGCAGCACGTTGGACGAAGTGAAAAAATCCTTGGCATTGGCGGCCACCCTGTACGAAAAGCAGGAGCGTTTGTGGAAGCAGGGCATTGGCAGTGAAGTGCAGTACCTGCAGGCCAAAACCAACAAGGAATCCCTGGAGCAACGCATCCAAACGGTGCAGAGCCAATTGGCGATGTCCCGGGTGAAGGCGCCTTTTGCTGGCACGGTGGACGAAATGACGGCCAAAGAGGGCGAGTTTGCTGCCCCAGGCATGGCTTTGGGCCGACTGATCAGCAGCGGCAAGGCATCGGTAACCGCAGACATCCCCGAGTCCTACGCCAACGTGGTGGGCAAGGGCCAGAAAGTAGATTTGCACTTCCCCTCCATCAACAAGACAATGGAGGCGCGCGTAACGCAGGTGTCGGACTACATCAATCCGGACAACCGTACGTACAAGGTTTTTGTTGATCTGCCTTCTTCAAGCGAGTTCAAGCCGAACATGCTGGCCAAAGTTCAGGTTCGCGACTACGAAGCAGACCAGGCGTT
>CAYXHJ010000002.1:0-2196 GCA_964464855.1 uncultured Owenweeksia sp.
TAGGAATCGGATTATATACAAACATCGTAACGGATGCGAGTGGTTGTACGGATACGGTAGTGGTAACGATTACTCAACCCCAGGATCTTTCATTATCCACTAATCAAATCAATGTAAATTGTTTCGGGGATAGCACAGGACAAATTAATCTTAATGTAACTGGGGGAACATTACCTTATACATATGATTGGTCAAATGGTGCCACAACACAGAACATATCTAGTTTACCTGCTGGTCTATATTCTGTGATTGTTGAGGACGGGAATGGATGTAAGGATTCTACCCAAATAACGATTAATCAAAACCTGGCAATTTTTGCTACACTTCAATCCAATGCCACGCTTTGTAATGGAAATCAAAACGGAAGCCTTTCCTTTGTAATGAGTGGAGGTTTTGGTCAAATTACGTACAGCACAACGCCTCCATCTATTTCTGGAATCGTTTCAGGAGGTAGTGATACCATAAATGGTCTTCCTTCAGGTAATTATAACTTGTTATTAACCGATGCTTTCGGGTGCTCAGCGTCTTTTCCTTTTGTAATTAATTCTCCTCAACCGATTTCGATTATTGCTAATGCCGTTCAAATAACTTGTAATGGATTCAATAATGGAGCGGTTAATATCACGTCGATATCAGGTGGGACAGCACCTTATAGTTATTCTTGGGATAATGGCGCTACAACGCAATCAATTTCCGCTTTAGCTTCAGGATCTTATGAAGTAGTAATTTCAGATTCAAATAATTGTACATATACTCAAGCTTGGATAATAAACAATCAACCCGCTAGCTTACTAGCAACCCTTGATACTGTTGTACAAGTAATTTGTAACGGACAGAATACAGGAGAAATTTTAATAGACGTAGCCGGTGGAACACCACCATATGTGTATAATTGGACTACACAAGGGGGTGGGAATTATCAGGCAAGTACGCAGGATATAAGCAACTTGTCACCGGGGAATTACGCTGTTACAGTAACAGATAGTAACGGATGTGTTACAGGTTTAGGGCCATTTAATTTATCGGTTCCTTCCCCGATTTTATATTCATTTTCGACGCAAAACGTACTGTGTAATGGAGGATCAACAGGAAGTATAAATTTAACACCTTCAGGAGGCAATGGCCCCTATACGTTTTCTTGGAGTAATGGATCTACTAATGAAGATTTAACAAATATTCAAGCAGGAGTTTACAATGTGCTAATTACGGATGCAAATCAATGTTTTATATCGGCTTCGGCTTCGGTAACCCAACCTCAGAATCCAATTTTGCTTACGACAACACAAACCAATGTACTTTGTCATGGGGCGAATACAGGTGCAATAGATCTCAACGTTTCTGGCGGCACTCAACCCTACAGTTATCAATGGTCAAACAGCACCACGGTTCAAGATCCAACTTCACTTATAGCGGGTTCATATACTGTAACAGTAACTGATTTGAATGGATGTACAAGCAATATTTCAACCGTTGTTACCCAACCGGCTTCTCCTCTTCATATTGATACTTTTAATGTAAATAGTAGCATCTGTTATGGAAATAATTCAGGAAGCATTGATATTTATGTTTCAGGAGGACTAACTTCATACTTATATCAATGGTCTAATGGTGCAGTAACACAAGATATTCAAAATCTCTCACCAGGAAACTATGCTGTTACAGTAACGGACGCAAATGGATGTACTGTTTCACAAAACGGAACGATTATTCAGCCTGCCCCTTCATTACAACTTACAGCTTCTCAACAGAATGTTACTTGTTATAACGGCTCAAATGGGAGCATAGATTTAACAGTAACAGGGGGAGTAACACCATATATATACAGTTGGTCCAATGGATCTTCTAATGAAGATTTGTCGAATTTAAATGCAGGTCAATACATTGTTTTAGTTACTGCGGCGAACGGTTGCACGGCACAAACCAGTATAACAATAACTCAGCCTAATGCTACGCTTCAAGCATTTGCTTCGGTTATTTCCAATAATCCTTGCTTTGGAAATACAGTTGGCCAAGCAGCAGTTGGAGCGGTTGGCGGGACACAACCATATACTTATTCATGGTCAAATTTGGCGAGTCAAGATACTGCAAGTAACCTCGCCGCTGGTATATATAATGTAACAGTAACGGACGCGAACGGTTGCACAGCAAGTTCAAGTGCAACAATCACACAGCCACAAGCACCATTGACGTTGTCAA
>CAYXHJ010000002.1:2296-4069 GCA_964464855.1 uncultured Owenweeksia sp.
CCATACACATATTTGTGGAATAACAATTCGGTGTCTCAAGACATCAACAACTTGAGTGCAGGGACATATAGTGTGACGGTTACGGATGTGAAAGGTTGTGAAGATACAATTAGCACAATGGTTTCGGCTCCAGCCGCCTTGACTTTAACTGCCGTTGCGAGTCCAGTTTTGTGTTATGGAGCGAGTACAGGAAGCATCAATTTAACACCAACAGGTGGAACAGCTCCATATACCTATCAATGGTCCAATAATACGTCACTACAAGACCCACAGAACTTGTCTGCGGGGACTTACACCGTCACAGTAACGGACACAAATGGTTGTACAGCAACGACGAGTGCAACGGTAACTCAACCAGCCTCTGGAGTAGTAATTACTCCTGTTGTAACAGCGGTGACATGTAATGGAGATTCAACGGGATCGATTGACATTACCGTAACAGGAGGCTCAGGATTATATTCGTATTTATGGAGCAATGGAGCGATTTCGGAGGATATTGATACGTTAACATCAGGAAACTATATTGTAAATGTGACTTATTCCGGACAATGTATAGCGAGCGCGACCATCAACGTTCCTCAGCCTTCGTCAATTGTATTAACTACTACTCAGGTTAATTTACTTTGTAATGGAGCAGGAAGCGGGTCCATCAATTTAACGGCAAGTGGCGGTTCTGGGCCCTATACATACTTATGGAGCAATGGTGCACAAACAGAAGATGTGTCGAATTTATCTGCAATAAATTATAGTGTAATAGTAACAGATACGAATGGATGCACCGCAACAACTAACGCAACGATAATACAGCCGTCTGCGATACAACTAGTTGCGGGAGTAACAAACGTATTGTGTTTTGGTGCAGCCACAGGAATCATTGATTTAACGGTAAGTGGTGGAACAAGCCCATACACCTACCTATGGAACAATACGGAACCTACAGAGGATATTGACACCTTAGCCGCTGGTATATATAATGTAACAGTAACGGACGCGAACGGTTGTACAGCAAGTTCAAGTGCAACAATCACACAGCCACAAGCACCATTGACGTTGTCAACCGTGGTGACGAATGTTGCGTGTTATGGGGCAAGCACAGGAGGTATAAATTTAACACCAACAGGAGGGACGGCGCCTTATACCTATGTATGGTCAAATGGATCAACAGTACAGGACCCACAAAACTTATTAGCGGGCACCTACACGGTAACGGTTACGGATGCGAGTGGCTGTACTGCTTTTACGAGTGCAGTAATTATTCAACCGGCAAATCCGCTATCAGTGATCCATGTAGACACGAATGTAACGTGTAATGGATTAAGTAATGGTTCAATAAATGTTACGGTAACGGGCGGTTCTCAGCCCTATACTTATGCGTGGTCTCACGGTCCAACGACGGAGGATTTAACGGGCTTATCAGCGGGGACGTATAATTTAACGATAACCTATGGTCAACAATGTACAAGTAGTTTGAGTGTAACGATTACACAACCTCAAGCCATCAGTTTAAGTACGACCCAAACGAATGTAAGCTGTAACAGTGGAGGAAACGGATCGATAGATTTAACAGTAACTGGCGGCACGTCACCATACACATATTTGTGGAATAACAATTCGGTGTCTCAAGACATCAACAACTTGATTTCGGGGACTTATAATGTAACAGTTACGGATGCGAATGGGTGTCAAGGAACGACAAGTGCGACAATAAATGGACCCGTTCCAATATCTTTATCCACCACGCAGGTCAATGTCTTATGTTTTGGAAACAGTACG
>CAYXHJ010000002.1:4169-11173 GCA_964464855.1 uncultured Owenweeksia sp.
TGGCAGGTGCATATAGCGTGGTAGTCACGGATGCGAACGGATGTACGGCAACAACGAATGCAACCATCACGCAGCCACAGAATCCATTAACATTAACCACGACAAAAGTGAATGTGTTATGTTTTGGTAATGCAACGGGAAGTGTAGATTTGACGGTAAGTGGAGGCACAGGAATCTACACGTATTCTTGGAATACAGGAGCAGTCACTCAGGATATCACGGGCTTAATTGCGGGTACATATACAGTAACGGTAACAGATGCGAATGCATGTACAGCGACAACAACGGTGACTATAACCCAGCCACAAGCGCCATTGGCATTAACGACAAGTCAAGTCAATGTGTTGTGCTTTGGAAACAGTACGGGAAGTATCAATTTAACACCAACGGGAGGCACGCCGTTGTACACATACGTGTGGAGCAATGCAGCAACAACTCAAGATATTAATAATTTGCCAGCAGGCACCTATACCGTTACAACAACGGATGCGAATGGATGTACGGCAACGATCAGTGCAACAATAACTCAACCAACAGCTCCAATATCTTTATCCACCACGCAGGTCAATGTCTTATGTTTTGGAAACAGTACGGGGTCAATTGATTTACTACCAACAGGCGGTACGGCACCATACACGTATTTATGGTCGAATGGCTCAACGGTACAAGACCCACAGAATTTAGTGGCAGGTGCATATAGCGTGGTAGTCACGGATGCGAACGGATGTACGGCAACAACCAATGCAACCATCACGCAGCCAGCGATGAATACCACCTTAGCAACTTCACACGTAAATGTGTTGTGCTTTGGCGACGCCACAGGAAGCATTGATTTAACTGTAACAGGGGTCTTGCCTCCTTACACCTTTAACTGGTCAAATTCGGCAACAACAGAAGATATTTCAAGCTTAATTGCAGGATTGTATACCGTAAATGTAATCGATGCTAACGGGTGTTTAGCCACAACAAGCGTAACAATCTCTCAGCCAACAACACCTTTATCGCTTAGTACGAGTCAAAATAACGTGTGTTTTGGTGTTAATAATGGGGATATCAATTTAACAGTTTCCGGTGGGACAGGTCCATATACCTATGTATGGTCAAATGGTCAAACCACACAAGACATTAACGGACTAGCGCCGGGTCTTTACTCAGTGGTTGTAACCGATGCCAATGGATGTGTATCTTCGACTTCTGTAACCATTACAGCGCCTAATGCACCACTTTCATTAGCAGAAACACATGTAGATATTCTTTGCCATGGTGCCAATACCGGAAGTATCGATTTATCCGTCGTTGGAGGCACCCAACCCTACACATACCTTTGGTCTAACGGATACACACAGGAAGATCCGATCAATTTATTCGCTGGAACGTATAATGTTACCGTAATTGATGCCAATGGATGTAATATTAATCTGAATATAACATTAACACAACCGGTTGCTCCGTTTACCCTTGCTGCGCAAGCTACGGATGTATTATGTTTTGGTGCGAGTACTGGATCTATTGACCTAATCCCTTCAGGGGGAACGTTCCCTTACACCTACGCATGGTCTAATAATCAAACTACGGAGGATATTACAACCTTATTCGCAGGCACTTATTCTGTTTCTGCAACGGATAATAACGGCTGTACAGCATTCTTTACGGTTCAAGTAAGTCAGCCAAATCAGCCGATTGCCATCGCTAATACCATTTCCAATGTGCTTTGTTTTGGGGATAGCACGGGCGCTATCGATTTAACGATTAGCGGCGGTACGCCAGGGTACTCCTTCAATTGGAATGGTGGAACGTATAATACAGAGGATATCACCTTGCTTCCATCAGGAACATTTATAGTCACGGTTACAGATGCGAATAATTGCCAACTTAATGATACCTTCTTTGTGGCTCAACCGATTTCACCTTTGGTTTCGACGGTAACATCGATTGATGCTTCCTGTTTTGGAAGCAGCACAGGAAGTATTGATTTAACCGTAAATGGTGGAACCGCACCCTATGGATATACGTGGTCAACGGGAATATTAACGCAAGACCTTTCTAATCTTCCAATTGGATGGTACTATGTTACGGTCACAGATGCGCATGGATGTAGTATTCAGGACAGTGCATTAATTTTACAACCGCCTTCTTCTATTTCCTTAAGTGTATTAACCACGCATATTTTGTGTAATGGGTATAGTACGGGATATGTAGATTTAACAGCTGCTGGAGGAGTATTGCCATACCAATATAATTGGAATAACGGGGCTTATACCACCGAAGATTTAAATGCGGTTCCTGCAGGAAATTATAGCTTGACCATAACGGATGCGAATGGATGTATTGATACTATATCTACATTTATTATACAACCGGATGCAATTGTAGCAACACCAACAATCGTCGATGTCTTATGTCATGGGGCAAATACCGGATCAATTGACGTTAATATTGTAGGCGGAACACCGTATTTGGTTGGCGCACCATACATCTACCAATGGGATAATGGAGCGACTACAGAAGACCTAAGCAATATTGGTGCAGGTACATATGTGCTTACTGTAACGGATTTTAATAATTGTAGCCAGTCATTTACCTTTATTGTGTCAGAACCGGCAGCATTGAATGTTTCAATGAATGGGGTTAATGTGGATTGCCACGGAAATGGGAACGGTAGTTCCTTGCCAATCGTTTCTGGAGGAGTTGGTCCATACACGTATTTCTGGACAGCAACGAACGGCGGTATTTTAACAACGGGTGCAACAAGTTCAACTCAAATTAATTTAGTGCCAGGTACATATACCTTGCTCATTACTGATGCCAACGGTTGTACATTAATCGATAGTGCAGTAATCACTCAACCGCAACTGTTGACCATGTCAGAAGTTCATACCAACATCAATTGTTTCGGTGACACCACGGGACTTATTGATGTAACGGTGAATGGTGGAACAGTACCGTACACCTATCTGTGGACTTCAAACATCCCTGGAGGACCTACTTATACCACACAGGACCTAACCTTGGTTCCGGCTGGACAGTACAGCTTATCGGTAAATGATGCCAACAATTGTACGATCTCTCAAATGATAACACTTACTCAACCGGGATCACCAATTTCAACCATCTTTACACCAATTGACGTGCTGTGTCATGGAAACAGTACAGGAAGTTTATCAGTGAGCATTACCGGGGGCACTCAATTTACACCAGCTCCACATTATATCATTGAATACTTTAGTGGGGGGAATTTAATTGCGAGTGGTGTCACTAGTGTGAACGGTTTACCTGCTGGAGTTTATCAAGTAAAAGTTACAGACACGCTAGGGTGTTATCAAATACTCCAAGACACCATCTTTGAGCCGCTGGCTCCGTTGGATTATTCACTTATACCAACCAACATTCTTTGTTACGGGACAACCACAGGGTCGATTTTTGTCAATATTACCGGCGGAACGGCTCCGTACGCGTATTCTTGGAACAATGGACAATACGTAACAGAGGATATTACTAACCTGGCGGTTGGAACGTATCAGTTAGAAGTAACTGATGCGAACGGGTGTATTCTTAACACCTTCTCATCAACCTTAACTTCACCAGATTCGATTCAGTTAAATCCGTATGTTGACGACGTAACCTGTTATGGTTTTGCTAACGGTCAGATTATCACGAATGCAAGTGGGGGAACGGCACCGTATACTTATCAATGGTCAACCATAAATGGAACCTTGCAGGCAGGTCAAGTGAATCTTCCGTCTATTGGAAGTACCACGCAACCAAATGGCTTAAGTGCGGCAACGTATACCTTATTATTGACCGATGGAAATGGCTGTGTTCGAACATTTGATGTGGATGTCAATCAACCGATTGCACCATTAAACGTCGTGGTGGATTCGTTGGTTTCGGTGGCGTGTAAAGGAGCATGTTCCGGACAAATATTCTTCACACCTACGGGAGGAACACCATTCTATTGGGTGAAATTATATGATACAAGTACCGGGATTTTTGTAGATTCCTTACCGATTTCTACGTTCGATTTGTTAAATCCAAACACGGTCTTTAGTTTTAATAATTTATGCCCAGGTAATTATTATTTATTCATAGAAGATTCCAACAGCTGCAGCATGAATACGGTAATTCCGGTTCAAATTAATGAGCCAGCAACAGTTATGAATAGTGTAATGTTTGTTGCGTCTAATGCTGGTTGCACCAATGCTTCAGGTCAAATTCAAGTGAGTGCTTCCGGTGGAAATGCGCCGTATAACGTTTCATGGCAACACCTAGGTACGGGAACACTAACAAACCCCGCGCTATTTGAAATTTTAAGTGATCCTGGAACTTATTTAGCTACGGGATTAAGCGCTGGAATGTATAATGTTTATGTAACAGACGGAAATGGATGTACCCACGTAGAGCAATTATTGGTGGATTCAACAACCTCCTTATTGGCGGGCTTCTTAGCGATTGATACAGCGGGCTGTGCGCCATTTGAGGTACAATTTACCAACCTTTCGTATGGCGTGAATGTGAGTTATTTATGGGATTTCGGGAATGGACAAACGAGCAGTGAGTTCGAACCATTAACGTATTTTGCAGCGGGTGGTCCTTATGATATTAGTTTAACCATTACGGATGCGCAAGGATGTTCACAAACATATTCGAACGACAATTATATTCTAAGTTATTCAGGTCCGAATGCGTCATTCTATGCGCAAACAGATAACATTGATTTCTATTCTGGTGCGATTCAGTTTGTTAATTCCTCTTCCAATGCCTCCTCTTTTGTCTGGGATTTTGGGGATGGAAGTCCCGTATCTTATTCGGAAGACCCTGCGCATCTTTATGAGTCTATGACCGCAGGAAATTACATCGTAACCTTACAAGCGATTGATAGCAATGGCTGTGTTGATGATACTTCGATGGTTTTTGGTTCAATAGAACCGTTACAACTTTTTGTGCCAAACACCATTTCGGTGGATGGAAATGGCCTGAACGACGAATTTAAACCGATCCTCACCCTGCCTGATTTGGTAACGAAATACAACTTGCAAATCTATAACCGTTGGGGACAATTGATTTACGAAACAAATAACCAATATGATTCTTGGAATGGAACATACAAGGGTGATAAGGTTCAGATCGGAACGTATTCGTGGAAAATTCAGTTTAATGATTACAAAGGAAACCCAGTAAATGCACAAGGGCACTTAAACGTAATACGATGATGAAAAGACGCAACAGGAATTTTAAATTTGTTAATAACCTATCCTTATTGTTAATAACCCAATATTGTGTACTTTTGCGGGTTGGAAAGGCAACTTTTATGTAATAAAATAGTATAGAGCAACACGACGTGAGTAAAAACCGCACATATTCGTTATGGAAAAGCCTCTTAGGCTTAGTCTTCCTCTTGGGGATGACCGTAACGGGGTATGGGCAGGATTTACAATTAACAATTACCAATGTAACCTGCAATGGCCTTTGTAATGGTGAAATAAATTTAAACCTTATTTCTACTCAAAACTGTGGTAATGGTCCATATCAATATCAAATTATTGGCCCGTCTCCTTCAGTAGCCACAACAACTTCTCCTGTTACTTCGGCAACCACATATTCATTTACAAATTTATGCGTTGGAACTTACACAATTAGAGTATTGGTCAACGGAAATCAATGTTATTCTACATCCCAACTAATAATTGGACCTAACGCTCTTACTTCAAGCGTGGCTGTTACTCAACCTCTATGTAATCAATTGAATTCTGTTGGTAATAATTATTTAGGTTCTGCCATCGTTACGGTAAGTGGAGGTAGTACAGGCGGTTGTTTTAATGGGTGTAGGGGTTATAATGTTTATTGGACGGGTCCAGGAGGAATAAATGGTGGTTCTTTAAATGCCTGTCCTAAAGAAATTCTTTTTGCACCTAGTTGTAATCCGCCAGAGTCAAACACTTATGTAATGAATGGCCTTCAGCCAGGCACATATAACATTTCCATTGAAGATAATAACAATTGTCCGACCTCCACCAGTTTTACTATAACACCACCCTCCGCAATTAATGTAACCAACACCATAACCAACGTGCCGTGCAACGGGGGTACAGGTTATATTTTGGTAAGTCCAACCGGTGGTACACCGGGGTATAACGTGTCTTGGGGAGGTACAAGTTCGGGAAATCCTAATGGGAGCACTCCTGAAACGGTACCCTACTCCATTTCTCCGCTGACTATCGGAACTTATAACGTTACGGTTACCGATGCCAACGGATGTTCGTCAACGCAGAACAATATTGCCATTACCCAACCGCCCGCCTTACAAGTAACTTCTTCCACCACGCCGGTTCTTTGCTTTAACGGTGCAAGCGGAACAGCTTCTTTTACGGTGTCCGGAGGAGCGCCAGGTTACAACATTTCATGGACGGGAACCACCGCTGGAGGAACTTCTGTTTCCGGTAATCCTGCAGGTTTTGAAATTGCAGCCGCCGGAGGATCTTATACAGCTAATAATTTGGCGGCAGGCACCTATACTTTTACCATTACCGATAACGGCGGGGGGTGTAGCGCTTCGGTAAATATTACGATAACGCAACCGCCTTCGGCGTTGAGCGTTTCTACGACCCCGCAAAACATTTTATGTTTCGGTGACAACAACGGAAGTATACTAGTTTATGGTACCGGAGGAACACCCCAAGGAAATATTCCTGCAGATGGATATCATGTAAGTTGGTCCGGTCAGTCTTCCGGCCCAGCTGGAGCATTGAATGCAACCACAGAAATTCTAATTTCCAATCCGAGCATTATTAGCGGTTATTATACCATTGGATCCCTTGCCCCAGGAAACTACACAGTAACGTTAACTGACGCAAACGGTTGTACGGATAATCAAACTATTACCATAACTCAGCCCCCTCAAATGTTTCTTACGGAGACACATGTGAATAACCTATGTCATGGGGGCTCTAATGGCAGCATCAATTTAAGTGTAAGTGGCGGCACACCGTTAGTAGGCGGGGGATATA
>CAYXHJ010000002.1:11273-25925 GCA_964464855.1 uncultured Owenweeksia sp.
TAACGGTAACGGATGCGAACAACTGTACGGCGAGTTTATTGAATATAGACATTACGGCCCCATCGGCCCTTGCGATCCCAGGATTAGTAACACAGATTAATTGTGGTGGCGTAAATAGCGGAGGAATAGATGTAACACCAAGTGGCGGCACACCGGGCTACCTTTATGCGTGGACGGGTCCAAGTGGCTACACAGCGACAACGCAAGACATCAGTACCTTAGGACCGGGGACGTATAATTTAACAGTAACGGATGCGAACAACTGTCAAGTTACAGGAAATTGGACGATCAATCCGGGGCCACAGGCCTTGCAGTTAAGCGAGACGAATGTGGATGTATTGTGTACGGGTCAATCGACGGGTAGCATCGATTTAACGGTAGTAGGCGGCACGGGACCATACACGTATGCATGGACAGGTCCGGGATCTTATACGGCGAGCACGCAGGATATCACGGGGTTATCGGTAGGTAATTACAGTGTAGTAGTAACGGATGCGAGCAATTGTACGGCGAGTTTATTGAACATAGACATAACGAGTCCAGCGAGTGCGATGGCTTTAAGCCAGACGAATGTGGATGTATTATGTGCCGGCCAATCGACGGGCAGCATCAATTTAAGTGTAAGTGGCGGCACACCGTTAGTAGGCGGGGGATATAATTACAGTTGGACGGGTACTGGGGGTTATAGTTCTTCGTTGGAGGACATCACGGGGTTATCCGCGGGCACTTATAGTGTAACGGTAACGGATGCGAACAACTGTACGGCGAGTTTATTGAATATAGACATTACAGAATCCCCAGCATTAACCTTAACAGGCTCGGTAATACAGATTGCTTGTGTTGGGGTAAACAGCGGCAGTATAAATGTTACCCTAGGAGGCGGCACACCAACATACTCTTTTCTTTGGTCGGGAACGGATTTTTCTCTAAATCCAATATTGTTACCGAATAGTACACAGCAAAATCAAAGCAATCTTGGACCAGGAACCTATTCGGTTCAGGTAACAGATTTTAATGGGTGCATTCTGAATTCACAAACTTGGACCATCACCAATCCACTAACTTCACCAAGTATACAGAATATTAATATTCAAAATGTAAATTGTTTCGGTAACAATACGGGTTCAATTAGTTTTCTTGCAACAGGAGGTACACCGGATTATGACGTGGAACTTGATGGGATTTTACAAGGAAATATTCCGACATCGGGAGGTACCTTAACCATCTCATCACTCACTGCTGGAACCTATATTTTAGAAATTATTGACAATAATGGGTGTGTTGATACTGAGCCCGTAACTATTACACAACCTAATTCTGCCGTTGTAGCAGTAGTTGATAGTGTTAACAACGTTTCGTGTAATGGTTTAAGTGATGGGGATATATTTGCTACGATTTCTGGAGGAACAGCACCGTATTCATTCTTATGGTCCGTTGTTGGTGGGGTTGGAGGACCGATACCGGCGGGCCAGATAGCTTCTGAAGATCCTCAGGGCTTGCCTGATGGGAATTATCAATTACTAGTAACGGATGCCCTTGGTTGTACCAATACAGTAATAACCCAAGTTACTGAACCCACACCAATCAATATCGTTTGGACAGATTCAGGACCTTTGTGTGATGGAAATAGCCTTGGGTTTATTAACTTACAACTTTCTGGTGGAACGCCAAATGCGAATTCACCGCTTTATAATACCTTATGGCAATGGGCTCCGCTTCAAAATCCAGGAATCAATTGTTCGGCAACGAATATTCCCAACAACACGTTTAGTCCCTCTTCACTTACCTGTGGAATTTACACGGTGACGGTAACGGATGCGAATGGTTGTACGGCACAGTATACGGATAGCATCATCATTACTCCGACCCCATTCCAAGCGAATTTCACATCAACGAACATTCAGTGTTTCGGACAAACCGATGGTACTATTACTGTTACCCCAACTACAGGAACCGCTCCGTTTAATGTGGTAATAACTAACGGTGGATTTTCCATTAACCCTCCAGGTAATGAAATTTTTACGGTTAATAACGGGTATACCGTTAACAACCTGGCGGCAGGGATTTATAATGTTACAATAACCGATAACAACGGATGTCAGGATGTAGCAACCGTAACAATTACAGCTCCTCAAAATCCAATAACTGCTTCAGTTACTCCAGTAGATGTTTCTTGTTTTGGAGGTAATAATGGATCATTTTCAGTAGCAATTATAGGAGGAACAGGGCCGTTTAGTCTTAATGTAGATCCCGCAGGAGTAATACCAGCGTTTACCACAAGTCCACCCTCGGTTTTGGGATTGACTGCGAATTCGTATTCAGTTACCGTGTTAGACGTAAATCAATGTGCATCTAATCCAGTAACTGTGGTAATAAATCAACCCGCTGCACTAACTGCAATAATTACCGGCACACCGATTAATTGTTTCGGGGATTGTTCTGCCGGGATTTCTGCAGCGGTTTCTGGAGGTACCCTGCCATATACTTATCAATGGACCAGCGGAGTTAATTCTTGGAATACGCCAAACATCAATAACCTCTGTGCGGGGAATTACCAATTCAGCATGACAGATGCAAATGGATGCCCATATAACAGTTCTTACAGCATAACCCAACCACCGTCTAGTTTGGTGGTTAATATTTTGGACACGGTAGATGTTTCATGTTACGGGGCCCATGACGGTGAAATTATTATTGCCATCAACGGAGGTACAGCGAATTACACCGTTACCCTTGGTGGGGCAAGCCAAATCATCGACCCGAACCTAGACAATACAGCAACCTTTTCGAATCTCAGTCCTGGGGTTTACGTGCTAACGGTTACTGACGCCTTGGGATGTGTTGAAACGATAAATTTCGATGTGGATACACCTCCGGCACTTACCCTAAACGTAGTTCCTACCAATATTCTGTGTGCGGGTCAAAATACAGGAGAATTATTGATTACTGCCAATGGAGGAGAACCTACCTTATCTTATGTGGTTACGGGTCCGACACCTTCCAATGGAATTATAATTGGAGGCACTCCGCTTCAAATCGGAGGGGTGCTGAATCCACCATCATTAGCACCTGGACCTTACACCGTTGTTGTTACAGATATTAATGGTTGCTCAGTTACCGTAAGCACAAACATTACCGTTCCAAATCCAATTCAAATAGACGAAACGATTACGTATGTATTATGCCATGGGTTATCCACGGGTCAGATCACCACTGCGGTTTCAGGAGGGGCAGGAGGATACACCTATTCATGGGTAGCAAGTAATGGCGGCGTATTAACCTCAGGTGCTTCTGCGGCAAGTCAAATTAATGTTCCGGCTGGAACGTATACTTTAACCGTAACGGATGCTAACAATTGTCCGTATCAAGAAATTTACACGGTGACTCAGCCTCAATTGCCGCTTTCTGCAAGTATTTCAAGCTTCACGCATGTAAATTGCGCCAATGCAGGTAATGGTCAAATTACGATTTCAATTAGCGGCGGAACACCAACGTATACGGTGAATGGTGGCGCTCCAGTAATTGGAAATACGGCAACATTCCCGAATTTATCTGGAGGAAGTTATTCCTTTACTGTGACAGATATTAATGGCTGTCAGGTACAGCTAAATCAACTAATTACGGAGCCAGCACCGCTTACCCTAGGAATTACTTCAACCAACAATGTTGCGTGTCATGGAGCAGCTACAGGTTCACTATCGTTTACCACATCAGGGGGTACAGCACCGATTAACTACAGCATTGTTGGTCCTCCGAACTTCAGCGGTACAATTCCAACGACTTCGTTAACCACAACACCAATAGGAACGCCTGCGGGAATACTTCCTGCCGGCAACTATACGGTGAATATTATTGACGCGAATGGATGTACGAATACCATCAGCACGACCATTACACAACCGAGTCCAATCGTGGTAACTCCTACAATTACCAATATCCTTTGTTTCGGGCAAGGAGCAGGAGCCATTTCCACCACCACCTCAGGTGGAGTTGCTCCATTTACTTATTTATGGTCTAATTCAAATCCAACACCAAACATTACCGGAGTACCAGCCGGCCCTTACACGTTAACGGTAACCGATGCCAACGGGTGTACGAATATTCAATCTTTCACTATTACCGCACCGGCATTGGCCCTTTCGATGAGTTTAACGACTCCTGTTAATATCTCGTGTAATGGAGCGAATGATGGGTCCATACAAGTGACGGCTTCAGGGGGTACCGCAGGATATCAAGTTACTTATCAACGCACCACACCTCCTGGACCTTTAGTAAGTCCAACAGGGG
The DNA here is from genome assembly GCA_964464855.1 of uncultured Owenweeksia sp. GTDB lineage: Bacteria > Bacteroidota > Bacteroidia > Flavobacteriales > Schleiferiaceae > CAMDTE01. The sequence goes on from CAYXHJ010000002.1 coordinate 15,561, forward strand.
TAGAAATTCCACTTTCTGGAGGATCTTACACCGTTAATAATTTGTCTCCCGGAAATTACACCTTGACCGTGGTGGACGCAAATGGATGTTCTACACAAAATACCTTTACGATTACAGAACCTCCTGCTTTTGGAGCCACCGTAAGTGCGAACACGATTTTGTGTAATCCAGGAAACACGGGGGTTTTAACGATTACTACCCCGCCAGGTTCCTATCCCGTGACCTACGTAATTAATGGGCCAGGAGGGCCTAATTCTGGAAATATAAATACTTCCCCATTCTTATTAAATAATTTACCAGGGGGGAATTATTTAATAGACTTAACCTACAATAATGGACTTTGTTCACAACAACTGAGCGCCACAATCAACCAACCGGCGAATCCAATATCGGTAACGCCAACCGTTACGAATGTGCCTTGCGCTGGGGTAAACTCTGGTAGTATTTGTTTAAATGTGACGGGAGGAACAGGGCCGTATTCCTATGCTTGGTCAATTCCGGGCAACACCAGTTGTCAAAACAACCTAGCTCCAGGCACCTACAATGTTACTGTAACGGATGCGAATAATTGCTCGGTTCCAAACACCTACACTATTTCAGGGCCCGTTTCACCTTTAGTTGCGGATTCAAGTTTCACCAATGTACTCTGTTTGGGTCAAAATGATGGAACCATTACCATCACAGCGAATGGAGGTACCCCTACATACACACTCACTTCGGCTACCTTGTTGCCGGCATCCACAACTATCAATTTAACGGGAGGAACTTATCAATACACCAATGTCGCGGCAGGTACCCATGTAGTATTAATTACCGACGCTAACGGCTGTACGGACTCTGAAACCATTACCATTACACAACCTCAAAACCCGCTAAATGTGGTCAATTTAACCACCACAGATGTTCAATGTTATGGTGATATGAACGGCAGCATTGCGTTCAATGTTACCGGAGGAACAGCACCTTACACCGTTGTTTGGTCGGCCAATGGTCTTCCTGCGGTTTGTTCTGTTCCCGCAAGCAGTGTTACCAATAGCGGAATTATTTCGGCAACAGGACTTTGTCAAGGAGACTATTCTGTTAATATTACCGATCTAAACGGCTGTACGTATTCGTTTGCCCAGTCCATTATTGCTCCCAACTTGCCATTGACAGCAAGCGCTACACAAACCAATATTTTATGTCATGGGCAATGTACGGGGATTGCTACAACCGTTCCTTCAGGAGGCACTGCTCCGTATCAACATTCTTGGAGCAATGGCCAGACGACCCCATCGATCACGGGCTTATGTATTGGAGATTATTATGACACAATAACCGATGCGAATGGATGTGAAATCATTGTTCAATTTAGCATTACTGCCCCAGCGCAACCCATGGTAGTTACCATTTCCGACGTAGATGTCGATTGTTTTGACAATGCCACCGGATCCATTACCGTTTCTGCAACGGGAGGTACTCCAGGGTATAACGTTTCTTGGACTCCGGGCCCTCCGTTCCCAGTTGCTGGATTGGAAATTCTTAATTCAGGTGACACCTATACGATTCCAGGATTATTAGCAGGAACTTACACGCTCAACGTTCAAGATTTAAATAATTGTCCCTTCACTCAGAACGTAATTATAAGCCAACCTGCTGCGCTTACCTACAGTGTTGCTTCCGCCAATGTAACGTGCAACGGCGCAAGCAACGGCTCAATCAATGTTACCGTCAACGGAGGGGTGTTGCCTTACACCTATCTTTGGAACAGCACCGCAGGATCGCCTTGTAGTATTCCAATTAACCAGGCGAATGCAACCGGATTGTGTCCAGGTATTTATGATGTACTTGTCACCGATGCAAACGGCTGTCAAATCAATACAGGAGCAACCATCATTGAACCGGATCTTTTAGTAATTAGCGTCGTGAACGACACGGTGTATTGTTTGCCGGGAACTGGCGGATCACAAGCTATTGTCAGCGGAGGAACTCCAAGCTATACGATTAATTGGCAAGACGTTTCTGGAACCACTATTGGATCAGGGATATCAATAGCGAATTTAGCACCGGGTGTTTATAATGCGGTGGTTGTTGATGCGAATAATTGTCAAAATACTGCACCGTTGAATATTATTGGCCCAGCAGCTCCACTTACTGCGGCAATCTCTCACACGAATGAAACGTGTACGAACAATAACGACGGAACGATTACCATTATCCCAAGTGGTGGTACCGCCCCATTTACTATTACCGGGTCACCGTGGAACGGTTCTCCTACCGTGGCTGTTTCTGGAGGAAATGCTGTTTCGAACAACATGGTGGCAGGCTCTTATACCTATACCATCACGGATGCATACTTATGCCAAACCACAGTTTCTACCACCATCACGCAACCAACCTATTTACAAGTTGCCCTTCAGGTTACCAATGTAACATGTCACAATGACAATGACGGAATAATTCAAATCACCCCTTCGGGTTCCGTGCCTAACTATACCGTAACATGGATTTCTGGACCAAACTCCGGACCGTGCGCATTGCCAGTTACCTCTATTATTTCGGGAGCCACGAATTTTACCGGTCTTTGTCCGGGCGTGTATGTGTTTAGTGTTACCGATGCAAACGGTTGTGACACCACGTTGAGTGCTACCGTTTCTGAACCTTCACCAATTGTATTATCATCTTCAACCATTGATGTGTTATGTCATGGAAATGCAACGGGGCAAGCAAGTATATTAGCATCGGGGGGAACGCCAGGATATACGTATAATTGGGTTGCACTTGCCGGGTCTATTCCGGCGGGTCAATCTACCAATCAAACCATTGGTAGCCCTGCGCCAAACGGAATTCCAACCGGCACATATCAGGTTACGGTAACGGATGCCAACGGGTGTGATGAGGTAGAAACGGTTAATATCAATCAACCAGCTACCCCATTATTAGCCTTAATTGATCACACCGATGAATTGTGTTTCCCGGTACCGAATCAAGCATCTACTGGAACCATTTCGGTTGGCGCCAACGGGGGAACCGGGCCGTATACCATTTCTGGGAATAATTTTGTTTGGACGGGACCTAGCAATATTGTATCACCTAGCATGATACCATTCAATCCGTTAACGGGCCAAACGATGACAGGTGTAAGTGCTAACCTTGCAGGAGCGCCCTACGCTATAACAGTTACGGATTCATACGGGTGCATTTCTACGGCTTCCGTTGTAGTTGGCAGCCCTGCGGCCTTATCGGTTGTAACTACCCCAACTAATCTATTGTGCAATGGCGATATTAATGGATCAATTAATGTTGCACCCACAGGTGGAGTCTCTCCATATACAGTGAATTGGCTTTCTGGGCCAACAGGACCCGGATGTGTTTTGCCTGTTACGTTGAACACGAGCTCTAACGTAAGTACGCCAAGTACCCTTTGTCCAGGTGCATATACCATCGAGGTGATTGATGCCAACGGTTGTAAAGACACCGTAGTTGAGGCAATCAGCGAACCTGCGCCGTTGAACATTAATTATTCGGTGAACGATGTATTATGTTACGGAGATTCTTCGGGTCAAATAAGCACTCAAGTTTCGGGAGGAACGGGTCCTTATACCTACAATTGGACCACGCTTTCAACATGGAATGGCATTCCTTATGGTATTCCTTTCCCTACTGCAGCGAATCAACCTCCGGGCAACCCGAACCACCCATTTGGTTTACCAGCCGGAACCTATTTGGTAACAGTTAACGATGCCAATGGAAATTCCGGAGGTTGTCATGATGAAGTGATCATTACCATTACCCAACCGGCAACACCTGTGGCTGGAACCCTTACTCCGCATGCGGTAGATTGTAATTCAAATGCTACCGGAAGTATAGATATTACCGCTTCCGGAGGTGTTGGACCATATGCAGTAACTAGGAATAACAATCCAATTGGAACAATTTTATTGCCGGGTGGAACCATCACAGAAACAGGCTTGATCGCTGGAAATTATACCTATGTTATTACCGATGCGAATGGATGTGACATAACCTTAACCACCATCGTATCTCAACCAGCCCCATTATTAGTTACGGTTAATAATGTAGTGGATGTTTCCTGTGTACCCGGCTCCTTTAATGGAGAAATTCATCTAGATGTTAATGGAGGTAACGGATATTACAGTTATAATTGGATCACAGCAGCTTTACCTCCTTTCCCGCTTCCATTAACTACGCCAGTTGGAGGCCCTTCGGTTACCAACCTATACCCAGGAGTATATACAGTAATGGTTACGGATTTATTGGGTTGTCAAGACTCTCTTCAAGTTACCGTGAATCAATTCCCGGGATTTACCGTAACTTCTACTATCGGAGATATCCAATGCCATGGAAATAATACAGGTTCAATTAATCTAACGCTGAATGGCGGAACCCCTAACTTTACGTTCCAATGGACCGGACCGAATGGATATACTTCTATTTTCCAAAACATAATAGGCTTAGGCGTTGGGCAATATAATGTCATAGTAACTGACGGGGCAGGTTGTGTTGTTCCGTTGGTGGCTACTGTTTCTGAACCGAGTTCCGCATTGACGTCAACAGTTGTTTCTTCGAATGTGGCATGTTACGGTGATAACAGTGGAACAATTTCCATTACGGCTACGGGGGGCACTCCGTTTGCCGGACCGAATCCATATACTTACGAATGGTATTTTAATTCTACAACCCTTCCACCATTTAATACAACTCAAACGATTTCAAATTTAGTTGCAGGAGTATATATTTGTGTGGTTACTGATGCAAATGGTTGCCAAGATACCCAGCAAGTGGTAATTACCCAACCCGCAACTGCATTAACCTATTCGGTTATAACTACGGATGTCACCTGCTTTGGTGGTTCTAACGGCGCGATAGACATTACCGTTTCTGGTGGGACAGGCGCTCCGTACAGTTTACTTTGGAATACGGGTGAAACGACGGAGGATTTAGCAAACCTCGCCGCGGGAATCTATACCTTAACCATTACAGATAATGGTCCTTGTACCATTACCACAGCACCAATAACCATTATTCAACCATCGCCAATTGTAATTACTCCAAGTATACTCAACGTAGGTTGTCATGGGGATGCGAGTGGAATGATAACGACTCAAGTAAGTGGCGGGACAGTAAATATTTCAGCAGGCTACACATTTCTTTGGTCAACGGTCAACGGTTTAATTCCAGCGGGTCAAGCTACCTTACCTAATATTGGAAGTACGACACATCCGTTCGGATTAACCCCAGGGGATTATAACTTACTCGTAACAGATGCAAACGGTTGTACATCGTCATTAGTAGCTACTGTAATTCAGCCTCTTGCACCGCTGTATATTGCAAGTACCTACACGAACGTGGATTGTTTTGGTGATAGTTCAGGTACGATTAATGTATATGCTGAAGGAGGAACCTTACCTTATAATGTAAGTTGGTCAGGTACGGTGGCTGGCGACCCGTTTGGGTTTGAAATTTTAAGTAATCCTGGAACCTATACCATTACTTCGTTACCAGCAGGAACCTATAATTTCCAAGTGGTTGACCAAAATGGATGTTCGCTTGCTGGAGGAGCGGTTATTACGCAAAACAGCTTAATTGATACCTTGAATACGGCCATTGATTCCATTTTCTGCGCCAATTCTAGTGATGGGTTTATTTCCGTTTCTATTACTGGAGGTGTACCAAATGCCTTGGGTGCGCCTTATACAATGGTTTGGTCAGGTGTAGACCCTGCAGGGAATAATATCCCAATGTTATTTACTTCCGTAACTGGAAATACCACTACGGCTTCCAATTTGGTAGCAGGAACGTATACCTTAACCGTAACCGATGCAATAAATTGTACGCGTACCTTTACCTATGTAATGACAGAGATTGTCGTTTCATTAGACAGTGTGGTAGATAATGACATCCTATGTAAAGGACAATGTACCGGCGAGATTGAATTTATACCTACGGGTGGTGACGCCACATATACGGTAAGTGTTTTCCCTATTGGTCAACCGGCTGCAAATACGATTACCATAACCGAACAAGATTTACAAGGCAGCGCAACGGGTATATTTAGTTTGGGTGGATTATGTCCGGGTCAATACTATGTATTAATAACTGATGCGAATAATTGTAGCGCGAATACTCCAGCTATAACGATTACCGAGCCAAGTACTGTATTCAGTCCATCGGTGAATGTGATTTCCAATAGTGGCTGTAATGACAACGCAGGAATCCTGAATGTGCAGGTAATGGGCGGAACGCCAGGATATAATGTAGCTTGGCATAATATAACGGATCCTAACATAGTAAGCCCGGCGGGAACCGAAATAAATCAAAGTCCAGGAAATTATCTAATTAGTGGATTGTCTTCAGGGTTCATTGAAGTATTAGTTACAGATAACGTGGGATGTGAAATTGTGGATACGGTTGAAATTGATGATACCGAAGTTACCTTTGCAAACTTTACTGCAGTAGACTCAGCCGGTTGTGGTCCATACTTGGCTCAATTTACGAACCTATCGTTGGGCGAAAACTTGTCTTATTTCTGGTCTTTCGGAAATGGTCAAACCAGCACGGAAGAAAACCCATCGGTAACGTTTGATGTGGGTGGACCGTATGATGTTACTCTTACCGTAACGAATGCATTTGGTTGTACCTCTACGATGGTGGAGTCGGGTTATATTGTTTCCTATGCAAGTCCAAACGCTGCATTTACGATATCAAGTACTGGGGTTGATTATTATTCTGGGTTAGTAGAGTTTATTAATAATTCGGTGAATGCTCAATTCTATACCTGGGATTTTGGACATTTCTCCAATGGATCAACGGAGGTTAACCCAACGTATTATTATCCGCAGTGGACCGAAGGAGATTATATCGTTACTTTGGTGGCGACCGATACAAACGGCTGTAGTGATCAAGCGCAATTATTAATTAGCTCATCTGAAACGGTAAGACTTAATGTGCCAAATACAGTTACTATTGATGACAATGGATTAAATGAACTCTTCTTCCCGGTGTTCTCTAACTTTGAAGAAATATTGAACTTTAAACTTGAAATTTTCAATCGTTGGGGCGAATTGATCTTTGAAACAAAAGATATTCAAGGAGGATGGAACGGGACATATAACGGCGTGCCTGTGCAATCTGGCACATATACTTGGAAAGTCACTTACAAAGACTTAGATGGCTTCGATTATCAAGCAGTGGGGCATATCAACGTATTGCGTTAAGTCGTATCTTTGTAAAAAAATCACACCCATGTATCCAATAGAAATAGTACAACCCATGAAGAATGACCTAACAAGTGTTGGGTTTAATGAATTAACTACTGCTGAAGCTGTTGATCAAGCCGTTTCGAATTCAAAAGGAACAATGTTAATGGTCGTGAATTCAGTATGTGGATGTGCGGCAGGAAATATGCGTCCCGGGGTAAAAAAGTCCCTTGAACACAGCGTTGTCCCGAATGAATTGTTTACGGTATTTGCTGGATTTGATACGGAGGCCACAAACCAAGCACGTAAATATTTTTTACCTTACCCTCCGTCTTCGCCTTCAATTGCTGTGTTTCATAATGGTGCATTAGTGCATTTTTTAGAGCGTCACCACATCGAAGGAGCAACCGCAGGAATGATTTCCGACAATCTTAAGGCGGCGTATGATGAATATTGCAAGTGAAGCAGGTTTATCATTTAAGTACTTGTTCTACCTGTAAGCGTATCCTTAATTCGCTTACTTTGCCGAAAGATATTTCCTTGATAGACATCAAGTATCAATCGATTACTGAGGAGGTATTGGATGCGTTAAAAACCCAGCTTGGCTCATACGAAGCGGTGTTTTCTAAAAAAGCAAAGCGTTATAATGAGGTAAAAGCAACGATTTCTTGTGATGAAGATTTTAAGGCATTGATTTTATCTGATTACACGTTTTTAAAGCGGCCAATGTTTATTTATAACGATTTTTATTCTGTAGGGAATGACCGAAGCGCAGTGGAACGGTTACAGGAAAAATTTAACGCTTGTTAATTCGCAGTAATGCACGTTCGTTTCGGAAAACAAGGTAAATAAAACCAAGTACCATTAAATTTCCAAGGAAGATAAGCAGCCCATTGAACCCTTTAAGTGGCACATTCATTCCCATTCTAAGCAAGCTAAAAAGGCAGTAAATTCCGATGGCGCTTCCAACATACAAATAGAATTTGCGCACATCATATGGAATCGGATAATATTTTTTGCCTAAATAAAATGAAATGATCATTTGTGCCATATAAGCCAATAGCGTAGCCCACGCACTAGCCATATATCCATACATAGGAATGAAAAGCACATTAACCAAAATCGTAATACCCGCACCGATTAGTGCGATATAGGCTCCGAATTTCGTTTGATTGGAAAGTTTATACCAAACGCTTTGGTTGTAATAAATTCCAAGACAAACATTGGCAAGCAGTAAAATTGGAACTACGCTCAAACCAACATAATAGGCCTCTTTCCGAATAAAGAATTTAAACACACCGAGATTTATAGAAACAAACAGGAATGCAACGCAAACTATAGCAATAAAGACATTCATCGTCCGCACGAAGACGACATTTCTATCTTGGTTCTTAAGTTGTGAAAAGAAAAAGGGCTCCGCGGCATAGCGGTAGGCTTGTAGAAAAATAGTAACAAGCATGGCTAATTTGTAGCATGCACTATAAATACCAACTTGTGCGGTTGCTTGTTCAAGGGAATTAGGAATGTCTGGGTTATAAAGAATTTGTTTTAGCAATACGCGATCTAGGGTTTCATTGATGATTCCCGCAAAACCTGCAATGACCAGGGGCCAAGAATAGGATAGCATTTTTTTAATAAGCTCCCAATCAAAGATAAATTTAACCTTGGCTATAATATTATACACTAAAAGAAGCTTCAATCCAGAAGCGAGTAAGTTTGCAATTAAAATAAACATGATGCCTTCTTCAGGTCTACTTGGATCAAAATAGCCTAATAAGAGGATTAGGTTGAGTAGTATATTGAGGAGTATAGAAGACATTTGAATAATCATGAATCGCTTAGCCTGATTTTCGGCACGTAATTTTGCTAAGGGTAATGAAGCGATTGCATCAATACAAACAATACTACCGACTAGAATAATATACTCTGTATGATCACGGTACAGCATCCATTTAGCAATCCACGGATTTGTTAAATACAAAAGCAAAAAGAATCCCGCGTTAACCAAGACTACTGGCACAAAACTACTATTGAAGACACGTTCGGTATCTTCTTGTTGCTGAATAAATCGAAAATAGGCGGTTTCCATGCCTAAGGGAAGAAGCACAACTAAAAAAGCCACATAGGCATATAAATCAGAAAGAACTCCATAATCTGCAGGTTTAGCAAAAATGGCGGTATACAGGGGAACCAGTAAATAATTCAGTAACCTACCAACAATACTCGGTAGGCCATACATAGCAGTTTGACCGAATAACTTTGCTAGGGGAGAACTCATTAATCCCTAAAGTTTGCTTTTTGTTTTGTTAAAAACGCGTGTGTTCCTATTTGGAAATCTTTGGTACCGAAACAACTCGCGAAAAGTTCGATTTCTGTATTCAATCCGTGTTGCGTTTGGAATCCGGCGTTTACGGCTTTAATCGCGGTAGCAATTGCGCTAGGAGAATTTTTTAGGATTTTATGCGCTAAAGTATTTGCTTCATCTTTTAATACGGCTTGTTCAACCACATTATTTACGAGGCCCCATTGGGATGCTTGGTCTGCAGAAATCATTTCTCCAGTAAAAATAAGCTGATTTGCTCGCCCCCTTCCGATTAACTGCGGAAGACGTTGCGTTCCACCATAACCAGGAATAACTCCTAAGGAAACTTCTGGCAAGCCCATGCGTGCATTCGATGATGCAATCCGAATATGACAAGCCATGGCAAGTTCCAACCCACCACCTAGCGCGAATCCATTGATAACAGCAATAGTCGGTTTATTTAAATTTTCGAGTAAATTAAAAAGTTTTTCTTGTCCGGAAGCGGCTAATTCTCCTCCTTGAGATACCGTATAATCTGCAAATTCTTTAATATCGGCTCCAGCTACGAACGCTTTATCGCCGGAACCGGTTATACAAAGCACGCCGATTTCCTCATCCGATGATACTACACCTAGTACTTGATTTAATTCCGAAATGGTTTGTTTATTGAGTGCATTTAAAAAAGAAGGCCGATTAATGGTAATCCAACCAATTTTTCCAACCTTTTCAAAGAGAATATTTTCGTACATGCCATTTAATTTATGCGTGTAAAAATAAGGGAATTTGACAAACCACAGCCCTTTTCACATTGAATTATCCGACAACAAACGACTGACATTCGAAAGTAAACGAATAAATACCGAG
>CAYXHJ010000003.1:0-24440 GCA_964464855.1 uncultured Owenweeksia sp.
CGATTTTTAGCATCGACCCCTCGAACGCACATCAAATAGGTGCCATTGGGCGCGAGTAGACCGTTCGCCATTTGCCCATCCCAAACGAATAAGCCACTGCGTCCGACCAATTCTCGGGCCATAATTTGCACAATACGATGGCCCGAGAGGGTGGAAATCCAACATTCTGCAAGTACGGGTTCGGCCAGATTGTGGTATTCCACAACGGCAGGCGACCCCCATCGGCAACGATTGTTTCTGATTTGCCAATGTAAAATCGGATTTGGGTTGACCTCAAAGTATGGAACAATTCCAGGACTCCCAACTCCGGGTGAATGACTGGTCCACTCAAATAAGGCGGTGTCGTGTTCGTGGTTGTAAATAGGCACTAGACTATGGCCCTCAGTGCGCACCAACCCAAGGTGATGATCCGATTTATTGGCATTGAATGTGACCAACAGACGGCCGTCGGCATCCACCATTCTTCCCACTGCGAGGTCGTCGTTCCAAGGGAGGGTTGTGGATGATTGGTACAGTCGGAAGCTGTCTAATTCTAAAAAACGGGAAGTGGGATGAATCCATGATTCACTAATGGCCACGCAGGATTTTGGAGCAACGCACACTCCAGGCTCAGCCAGAACCCGATACGCGAGTTCCCCTTGGGTAATGGGATCAACGGAGATCATCCGAAGGTCTCCTAAATTCAACCATTTATCCGACGTGTTGAGCAGCTCCACGTAGCGAGATTCACCAGGAAGTGGATTGAGTAGCAATTCAGAGATTTGCCAATCTCCAGGGACAGCAGATTTTGGCCACCCAATCTCTAAAATGGTATCTAAATCTGTTCCGTCGCAGTGTTTTATATTGTTGAAAATTAGCCACTTGGAGTGGGTATTGGTCCAGTCCAACGGTATAGACCAGTGAACGATCCAACTTGTTGGCGAAGTAGCCCAGATGCTGTCTGAGATTGTTGAGTCCAGCGAGAGTGTAACTAGTTTTCGATTCACACAATTCATAGGGTGTCGAAATCCCAACTCGATCGTCTGTTCATTCACCCAACGCCATCGTATAATTCCTCCGGTTCGTAGGTCAATTGGAAGGTCCGAACTATTCGGAATCATGCCAGGCGAGCAGCCACGGCTTTCATCACTAACGCCCCAACCAATTGGATTTAAACAACTTAAATTTATTGATTTCGCCTCCCAGCTAAAGCCTCCTTTGGATTTATCTGAGGGAACAAACCATTTGGGGTCAATGTGGCTTTGTGCAATTGGACGTCGGTATGCGTCGCGTAATTGAATCCAGCAATAGGAGTTGAGAATTTGAATTTTTCCGTGCCAAACTTTTGGCCTCAATTCGGGAGGAAATCCATTGGAGTCGCCTACCACAGCCACTTCACCGGGGTTCCAACTTTTTGGGCTTAAGGGATAAGTGAATTGATTTACTGACAAGGACCAACCTTCCGTTCGAATGCTATCGGTTCCGGTATAGTGAATCTCCACGAAATCAACGGTGGGAGCATCTGTTCTGGTTGGGCTTGGTGATGCCAAGATTTCTGTAATTCGCCAAAGGGAATCATGCATGGGCTCCGGTCTGTCCAATGGATGTTCCTCTACAGGTTCTGGATGCACACGCCCGAATAAAGTCAAGGGACCTATGGTAAACCGGTTGCGGTTGGAGCTTGTATACACAGCTTTCCATCCAACGTATCGGCACGGTTCGGTAGGGGTGAATGCAATGCTGTCCAACGCGCTCCAAATGGAATCGCGATCGAAGGAAAGCGTCCAGTAGTTTTGCTTGGACCAGGTCAGCCTCCAATGGATTTTAGATCGTTCGTTATTTAATATTCCGGGTTCTGATTTTGCCCATGTGGTCAAGCTGTTTTTTGTGAGTTTCCCTATGGATATTCCGTCATCAGTTGCACCGAAACGGACGCCTACGCCGTTCCCTGTGCCGTCCTCAGCAAAACGCATTTCGTAGTAATTTGAACTCGAAGGATTAAAGTTTAGCGTAATGTTTCCGTGCCATTCAGCAGGAGGTGTAAGGGGCGCATCGGCCCATAAAAAGGATTTGCCGGGAGTTGGGGCATCCAATTGTACGCCATCGACGGTTCGAATCGCATGTGCGGTATCACCGTACCAACGAATCGGAGCGGTATGCCAAGGCCCGGTACCGGGGTCGGACCAAAGTGTGTCCGTGGCGAGAATACAGAAGATTAGCATGCGGCAAAATTGCGCACTTTAGTTACCGACAGTCGGTTCGATACGAATAAATACGGTTGTCGGTAAAAAATAGAAAACACAATCCAAGTTATGCAATTATAGTGCCTTTTGGATAATACAATTCATTAAAAATCAATAGATTATATAACAAAATCCCGGTACGCGTTTTTAAGTACTTAATACCGGTTGTCGGATTTCAAATTCGGAATCAACCTAGACTAAATCGATACCTTTGTCGTCCAAATTCAATCGTTATGCGCGTTGCAGTTGTAGGTGCCACTGGAATGGTGGGAGAACAAATGAGAAAAGTCCTGGTAGAACGCAAGTTTCCGGTGACTGAATGGATTCCCGTTGCCTCGGAAAAGTCAGCAGGACAAACCGTCGATTGTGGCGGGCAACAAGTTTCGGTGGTGACCTTGGAGCAAGCAGTTTCCATGAAGCCAGACCTAGCACTTTTTTCGGCAGGCGGCGACGTAAGTTTGACCTGGGCACCTCGTTTCGCGGAGGTTGGCTGTGTTGTCATTGACAATTCGAGCGCCTGGCGAATGGATCCAAACATTGCTCTTGTTGTTCCGGAAGTGAATGCCGCTGTACTTTCTGCCGATGACCGAATTATTGCCAATCCCAACTGCTCTACAATTCAATTGGTGCTCGTTTTGAACGCCTTGCACCAGCAGTTTCCCATCCGACGTGTTCTTGTTTCCACCTACCAAAGCATTACGGGTACCGGGATGCGTGCTGTCGAGCAGATGGAGAATGAAAGGAACAATATCGACGGTCCGCGCGTTTATGCCTATCCTATCGATCGTAATTGCATCCCGCAATGCGATAGCTTCTTGGAAAATGGGTATACCAAAGAGGAAATGAAATTGACCAACGAGACGGTGAAGATTTTAGGGGATGAGACGGTTCGCGTTTCTGCAACGGCCGTTCGTGTTCCGGTTATGGGGGGACACTCTGAATCGGTCAATATTGAGTTTTTGGGCGCTGTTCCAACGGTTGAGCAAGTTAAAATTCTCTTAGCGTCTTCTCCTGGAATAGTTGTTCTAGACGACCCCGAACGGCAGATCTATCCGATGCCACTTTTAGCCCAAAACAAGGATGAGGTTTTTGTAGGTAGAATTCGCCGCGATGTGTCCTGCCCAGAAGCCATAAACTTGTGGATTGTGGCGGATAATTTGCGTAAAGGTGCTGCTACGAACGCCGTTCAAATTGCAGAGCACCTGGTTTCGGCAGGATTATTGCCAAGCTGAAATCGACCCATTCCGACGCTGATAAACCTATCGTTAAACCATTCCACAGACGGAAGCTCTTATTCGAATGATCCCATCCTTAAGATTTATTGTATTAACAGCGCTAATTGCAGCATCCAACGTATCCAATGCTCAATCCAGCATTCAAGGTAAGGTTGTGGAGTTCCCATCGCAAGATCCGTTGGTGGGGGCTCAAGTTCGTCTGATGTCCTCGGCCTTTACGCCTGGTACGAGTGGGGCCAAACCCGCTCCAGTTGCTCAAGCTTTGTCGTCCTCCGACGGAGCATTTGTTCTAAGTGACATTCCAAAGGGCTCGTATAAACTGGTAATTAATTCACTGGGATTTAAGCCTTTGATTCGCTCGGTAGAGGTAAATGGCGACCCCGTCAATTTGGGTAAATTATCCCTAACCCCTCAAGCTCAAGAACTTGGGGAAGCAAAAGTCGTATCCGACGGCCCGGCCCAATTGAACGGAATTGACCGAAAAGTGTACGACGTCAAATCTGATTTGCAAGTTCAGGGGGGGTCAGGAACCGACGTACTGCGTCAAGTGCCTAATGTAGCCATTGATATCGATGGTAATATTGCTTTGCGCGGTCAGGAAAATGTAACCATTCTCATCGATGGACGTCCCGCATCGTTGTTGGGAATGTCCGGCCAAAACGCCTTTGATCGTATTCCTGCGTCGTCGATTGCCAAAGTGGAAACCATTACCAACCCAGGGGCTAAATTCCAAGCCGATGGTACGGGAGGCATCATCAATATCGTCACCACGAAAAATACCAAGTCGGGTTTGAACGGTGATGTGTTGGCAGGTCTGGGCACCCGAAACAAGTACAACGGTGCCGTGAATTTGGCCCAGAAAGTTGGCGAAACGAATGTTTTTTTTAATGGCTCATGGGACGATCGCCAAACATTCAGCACCGGCAATACCTTGCGACTGATTACTCTGCCGGATAACGCTTATGTCAGTCAAATCAGTGGAGGCTTGAACCGAAATGTTGGATATACGGCACGTGGCGGGGCCGATTTCAAAATAAAGTCGAAACACCAATTCAACCTTTCTGCTGGACTCAATCAAGGAACTCGATCGGGGTACGATACGACTTTTTATGGCAACCTAAACAAGTTCTGGCCGGATACAACGCACGCCACGCAGTTCGACACCAGCAATAGCAACAATTTCAATTGGGACGCGGCTTTACGATACGAGTACAAATTCAAGAAAGAGAACTACAAGTGGACTGCAGATTTGAGTTTTTCGCAATCTGCAGACGATCAGTTGAACACAAACACGTGGAATTTGGGTGAAGGATATCCGATCGAGTTAACCCATGGTGCTTATCAGCAGTATTTCAACAATTTAGGAGGAGGGCGAAACTTGACGTTTCAAACCGATTCGGAACGTCCTATTGGCTCAAAAAGCAAACTTGATTTTGGCATGCGTTCGGCTTATTTCCAGCGCGGAACGGATCAGCGAGCACAGCAATTGCTCACTCCGTTTAGCAGCACTTTTTTACAAGATTCTTTACGGTCGTTCACAACCGATTTGAATCAGTGGGTACACGCGGGCTACGCAACTTTTGGCCGCGTTTTTTCCGAACATTGGAAGGCGCAGGTAGGCATGCGGTACGAGCACGCCTTTTTGTCTTTCTTACTGCGCGACGGTACGCGAATGACCCGCGACTTTCCTGGATTTTTCCCCTCAGTTTACTGGACGTACTCACCCAAAAAAGGAACCGACTTTCAGTTGAGTTACTCCATGCGGGTGAACCGTCCGGGCCAGGAAAGCCTGAATCCTATTGTGGATTACTCCAATCCCCAAAGCATCCGCAAAGGGAATCCAGATTTGAAGCCAGAGAATACGCATGCTTTTGAATTCAATGCCGTAAAATTCAGCCGCAAAGGATCCATCAGCGGCTCGGTGTACATGAACAACACCACCAATATGTTCAGTCGGTATTTAACGGTGGACACCAATGGAGCAGTTGTGGTAAGTTGGCAGAATTTCAGCACCCGCCAGCGCTACGGACTGAGCGCAAATGCCATGGGCCGCTTTGTTCCTTGGATGAGTTTGCAAGCCAGTGGCGACGCTTACTTCAGTACCATCGACGGAGGCAATTTGCAGGCGGGCTTGCAACAGTCTGGATTTGGCTGGAACGGAAGATTGAATGCAACGGTTGAGCTTAGCAAAATTCAGCAGCTTCAAATTACGTACATGCAGATGGGAGCAGGACCCACGGGCCAAGGTGTGCGCAAGCCGATGGGCGGCTTGGACTTGGGTTACAAAGTAGACCTAATGAAGCGTCATTTGAGCATCTCTGCGCGTTTGTCCGATGTGTTCAAGACACGTCAATTTGGGTTTATTCAAGACCGCCCCGGCGTGTATATTGATTTCGAGCGTTACCGCGAAAGCCGAATTTTCTTTGTTAACGTTCAGTACCGTTTTGGTCAACAGAACAACGAACGCAAGGGGCGCGGAGGACGTCAACCGGGAATGCCCGGTGGTGGGGGAATGGAAATGATGGATCTGTAAAAATGCAAAAGCCGATGATTTCAATTGGATTGGCCTTATTGGTGCTGTTGGGAGTTGCTGCTTGGGGCTTTTCAAGCAAGCCCGTTGGGCGTTTTGTCGAATCAAATTCAAGTCAATCTGAAATGGAATTGGATACCAATTTGCAGAGCATTGTCGTTGCGTCTGGGTGCTTTTGGGGCACAGAGTATTTTCTTCAAAAGTTGGAGGGGGTGAAATCGACCACGGTGGGATACATCGGGGGTCATGTTGAGAACCCAACCTACGAGCAAGTATGCGGCAAGAAAACCGGACATTACGAAGCCTGCTTGGTTGAGTTTGATCCGAGGGAAGTTTCCGTGGAGCAAGTACTCCGTGTGTTTTTTGAAACCCACGATCCTACTCAAGAGAACGGCCAAGGCCCCGACATAGGACCGCAGTACCGAAGTGGGATTTTCTATGCCAACGATGAGCAGAAAGCAGTGTCCGAGAAACTAATCGGCTTGCTGGAGGCTAAAGGCTACCGCGTCGCAACAGCACTACTTCCGCGCACCAAGTTCTACCCGGCTGAAGATTACCACCAAGATTACTACGACCACAAGGGTTCCGTGCCTTATTGCCACGGATACCGAAAACTCTTTTAATCAGCACACCATGGAATACAGGAAGTTGGGAAAATCGGGTCTTCCCGTGAGTGCCGTTGGGTTTGGTACCTGGATTACGTTTGGCAATCAAATCGACCGGAATACAGCAAAGGACTTGCTCGTAACGGCCTACGATGCCGGCATTAATTTCTTCGACAATGCCGAGGTTTATGCCCACGGCCGCAGCGAAGAGGTCATGGGTGATCTTTTGAAAGATTTGGGCTGGGGGCGTGACACGTATTCGGTGACCAGTAAGGCGTTTTTTGGAGCGGGCGGTCAACTTCCCACACAAAAAGGCTTGCATCGCAAGCATTTAGTGGAAGCGTGCAACGCAGCGCTCCTCCGCCTCAAGGTGGATTATTTGGATGTTTATTACTGCCACCGTCCGGATAAATCAACCCCCATCGAAGAGACGGTTTGGACCATGCACCAACTCATCCAACAAGGTAAAATACTCTACTGGGGGACGTCGGAGTGGAGTGCTGCGGAGATTGTTGAAGCACACTTGCATGCACGGCAAAACCACCTGATTGGTCCGGTGGTGGAACAACCGCAGTACAATTTGCTGCATCGAGACAAAGTGGAGGTTGAGTATGCCACCTTGTACGACGGTGTTGGGTTGGGATTGACCACGTGGAGTCCTTTGGCCAGTGGAATTCTTACGGGCAAGTACGCTTTGGATCGTGCGGATCAAACCATGCGCCTTCAACGCGAAGAGTTGGCATGGCTCAAGGAACGCAACGTTGTGGAAGAAAAGCTCCGTACGGCCCAACAATTGGCGGAGTTAGCAGCCGAACTGGGCGCAACGCCGGCGCAATTGGCAATTGCGTGGAGTGTTTCCAACCCGCGTGTGAGCTGCACCTTGTTGGGAGCTACGCGTGTGGAGCAACTGGAGGAGAATTTAAAAGCGATGGACTTTGTGGATTGTCTGAAGCCCGAAGTACGCGATCGAATTGAGGGCATCGTTCAAAACAAACCGATTCCACCTGCATTTTGAGGCTCCGCGGCCAGAAGGCACTGCTTAAGGGCGAGCAGGAACCGTTATGGGCTCTCGGGTCATTGATCGAACCAAAGCGCCTTGCGTGAAGGTTGTCCAACGGAACAAGGCGGCCGGGTCTTGCTCCAACTCGGGATTCGTACCGTAGCCATCCAGTGTGCGGTAAATGAAGCTTTTTTCCTTCTTCACTGGGATGGTCAAGACAACAGGCTTACCCTCGCGGAGTATGGTGAAGTTCATCAAACTGCCTTCAGTGGCGCTTCCCAGGGCTTCCAGTAATTTCGCAGAATCCACCACATCGCCCGGCTGCAATCCAGCCCATTCGTCCTTGCCCACCTTTTTCACGGTGCGCAAACCTCCTTGTACGCCGGGCTCTAAACGCAAGTCGTTTTTGCGCCGATTCAAGGGAGAGACGGTTTTCCACACCTCCACGGTATCGCGGTAGGTGAAGCCCAAAGGCGCAAGTATTTGCGCGTACGGCAATGCGGAACGCCCTTCAATGTATTGCGTGAAAAACGCCCGAATTTCGGGATGCGACGCCGCTGCAAACGCATCGTAGAAACCGGCTTCGTCGAAAGGTTTGTTGGGGCCGTATTGCGCGTGTAAATCCAGTACGACATCGCGAAGGGTACGCGCGTCGTTGGTCAGACGCCGGATTTCCGCGTCCAAAAGCCACGCGAGAACTGCGCCACGGTCGTAAACGTGTCCGTACTGCTCTTTGTAGCCCTTTTCCAGCACGTTTGTGCTCATCTCGGCAAATGACATCTTTTCAAACGGGAAACGCTCTCCTGAGCGAATTTTACCCTGCATCTCCGCCAAAAATTCGTTCACGGTAACGCGGCCGCCCTGAAGTCGGATCAGATGGGAGAAATACTCCGTCACACCTTCGTATAGCCACAAGTGTTGAGACATGCTGGGGTTGGCGTAGTTGAAATCGTGGATGGCCGGCGCGTGCAGGCCCAAGGGCGTAACGATGTGCATGAATTCGTGCACCGCTGAGGAGGCCAGTTGACCGTCCAAATTCAAATCCGGGAGATCCACGCCAAAATCGCCCAAAAAGTAAAGCGACGACGTGTTGTGTTCCAGCGCGCCCAAGCCCTGATCTTTCATGCGGAGCAAGGCGCGCAGCAGCGCCATCGGTTTGATGTTTCCGGCCTGCGCGTCTGCAATCGTTTTGCCGACGTCGGTAAAATCCGCCACTGTGATCAAAAACGTGTAGCGGTCCACGGGCAGTACCGGCATGAATTTGGCAACGGCTTGCAAATCCGCCTCCAGCAATGATTTGAAATGCGCTGCGTGTTTTTTCCCGCGAAAATCAACGCACGCAATGGTAACGCGTGTGTTGTTCACCCAAAACCCTGCGGTGTCTGCGGGTGCCACCACAATGGGGTTGTCAATCAGGGCGTGGTAATTGTGTGCAGCCAAAGTGGTTAGCGCTGTGGTGGGGGGTGATGCGGGACGTTCTTCCAAGAAGGAAGCTCCTGCGGTTGCGGGTTCGATGGCCGCCGCGCCCACCAGTCGGTCTGAGTTGTATTTTGAGCGGGGCAACGAAGAACTGGCCCACCAGTTCGACGGATGCAATAATTCAACCACCGCAGAATCCGTAACCCGGCCGTTGGCAAAGCCAAAGACGGCCCCACCATTAATGACCGCACCTACTTGAGGATTGAAATAGGCGCTTGCCGGCTCAAAAATCTTGTTTTTGCGGACCGATTCCTCCATAATGCTGAGGACTCGGTACTGAACGCGTACCGCATTCCCCTTGATTTTCCAACTGTTGTTTCCTTCGCGAACGAATTTCAACGACTTCCCGTTGGCGTCGTAGGCCGCGAAATCCTCAATGAACCGACCGTAATCCAACGTGGCGTAGGTTCCGGGAACCGTCGTGGGGAATTGGTACAAACTCGATTGTTGACTTCTTTCTTTGACCAAAGTGCGCTCGCCCGATGCATTCCAATCGTGCTGCACCAGAACAGAATGGTCGTTCGGCAAAACGGTGACGGTGTAGCGATCTTGGGCAAATAAACCAACCGAAATGAGCATCGCAAAAAAGGCGAAGCACGGGCGCAAAGAAATTCGAGAAACGAGTTGAGGCATGCGAATGAAGGGTGCGCTAGAAATGATACAGGGTGTTTGGGCTCGGTATTAGATGCACGATTGGCTCAATAAGTTGCACGCGCACCCGTCGAGCCGGACGTTTTTGCGCCGTCCCTCGATTTAAGCGCGGTTTGTTCGGGAAACTGCGTCAGCCCGGCCTCGGTCATGGTCCAAACCGTTCCAACCATGTCGTGGTCGTAAGTATTTTCCAAATTGGGAACGTCGTCCAGTAGATCCATGGTCGACGGATCCAAGAACAAGCGGTGCCCCACGGGCAAATGCAGCGTGATCCAAACGTGTTGACCGCGGAATTTGTCCGCACGCGCCACGGAAACCATGGCGTCGAGGTCCAACGTTCCATCGGGACGAATCTCCAAATCGTATTCAATTTTTTGAGCCCGCTCGCGCGCAATTCGTCCACTGGCTCCGTGTGCCATTCGTTCCACCACCACGTAGGCGCGCTCGCTCGGAGCCGCAGACACCGTGAAGGCCACTAAGTTGGTATACAAACGATCTTTCGTGAAAATCCACTCTCCGTCGGACTCCTCGTCGTCGAAGCGAAAATGCGTTTCTTGATTTGCAACGGGCTCAAAATGGGCAACAACTTTCCAGTTTTGAACCCCGGCAGGTAGGATTTCTTGGGTCGATATAATCGACTCTTCCTCGAATTCATGTGCGGCGCGTACGCCCCAGAACGAAGCCACGACCACCGCCACTACGCTGATTCCCGTGGCGGTCCAACTGGCCGCGCGCAAACCGGTGTGTCGCCACGGTATGTTGAATAAAATGCGCGCACCCAGGGTAAAAAGTCCCACCACAGGTCCCAAAAGCAGCATGCCAGCCAACACCATGATGAACGAACTGCTCAGCCCCTCCGGAGCAAAAACCTCCAAAAAGGAATCCAGTTGCTCCGGCTCAATTACCACGTTGTCCACCGTTATACCGCGGCCAAAAAGCGCCACAGTCAAGGCCACGCCAACGGCAATGCTAACAGCAATGAAAACGCTTCCGACCACCTTCGCAATAAACTTGAGCAGATAGACCAGCACCTGCCCCGTAGTTTGCACGATTTCTCCTGCCACACGGGCACCTTGCGATTTCCCAAGCTTTTCTCCGCGCGCAAACCGATCTACCCGATCAGCCACCCCTTGGAGCTCTTCCTCCACGGTTTTCTGGATGTTTTTCCAGTTCACTTTTTCGCCGCGCATGCGCAGTCGGTCCGCAGTAGTCCGCGCCGGCGGAACCACCACCCACATGATTACATAGAGCCAAGCGCCCAAACCGCCCAAAAAGATCGAAGCAGCCCACACCAGACGAACTACCACCGGGTCGATGTCAAAATACGCGGCCAATCCGCTGGCAACACCCCCCACCACGCGGTCGTCGGCGTCGCGAAACAAGCGCTTTTTCGTGGCTCCGTCTGCACCTGCTGGTTGCCATTCCTCAGCGAATCGTCCACCTTCTGCATCATCACCGGCGAAGTCCTCCGGAGCGCCCATGGTGGCCACTACGGCGTCCACCTCGGCCAAGTTAATGACTTGTTTTCCCGCGTTCAAATTGGCCGTGAACAGCTCCGCAATGCGCCCTTCAATGTCTGCCAAA
The DNA here is from genome assembly GCA_964464855.1 of uncultured Owenweeksia sp. Lineage (GTDB taxonomy): Bacteria > Bacteroidota > Bacteroidia > Flavobacteriales > Schleiferiaceae > CAMDTE01. Next base: position 11,307 of record CAYXHJ010000003.1, read on the forward strand.
ATCTCCTCTTTACCGGGAGTTTGCCCCAGTTGTGCCTCCAAAGCACGCAAGTAGGCATGCAGGCGCTGGTACGCATCTTCGTCGAGTGCAAAACGCAAGCCGGCTAAATTGATATCGATGGTCTTTTTCATGATTCGGTCGAATTTAAAGGGTGTCTACGGCTTGGGTAAAAGCCGTCCATTCGCGCTCCAACTGGGCGAGAAACGCATCGCCGGCCGGGGTGATTTGGTAGTACTTCCGGGGAGGGCCCGACTTACTTTCCTCCCAACGGTACGACAGCCACCCGGCATTCTTCATCCGGGTGAGTAAGGGGTAGAGGGTTCCTTCCACCACCAGCAAATCGGCCGCTTTCAGTCGGTCCGAAATGTCGGAAGTGTACACCTCATTGGAACGCACGATGCGCAGGACGCACAGTTCCAAGACCCCTTTGCGCATTTGCGCTTTGGCATTTTCCTCGTTCATGGTGGTGCAAAGTTATAAACAAAAAAAGGTATTATGCAAAACAAAGTACTGTTCGACGAAGTATAACCTTCCACGTAAAACGCATAAATCATCCGAAACACCAGGTGCAGCGTACCTTAGCGCGTCTCACCGCCGATGCGAAAAACCACCGAAATTTTTATGCTGTCTCTCTTTTTGAACCAAAAATCCTCCCTGCACACAGCAACAAAGCGCACGAGCTGGGTGGTTTGCGCAGCATTCTCGTTTTTATCTTCTGCCTGCAAAACCCACGATTCGGATGCGCCTTTTGCGGCAACCTACTCCGTTTCCGTGGCGCCTGCTGCAAACGGCTGGGAATCGATTTCGGACTCCAGCACAGGGCCATTGGTGCTTGAAGAAGTCTCTGGCGGCGTGCCCGCGCGCGATTTCCCGGGTTGTTTTTGGGCCTTAGAAGACGGGGGAAATCCTGCAGCCCTCTACCTAATTGACTTCGCCACAGGCGCGTTACGCGCAACTTTAAACCTCCCGGGAGCCACCAACACAGACTGGGAAGACCTGGCGTCCGACGGCACCTTTTTGTACCTCGCGGATATTGGAGACAACCAAGCAGAACGGGGATTCGTGCGCATCTACCGCCTGCCGGAACCCACCTCGGCGCAACTCAACGTCACCCCAGGAGACACGCTCAACTGGACTCCGTCGGAACTTCAAATGCGTCGTTTTGTTTATCCCGACGGTCCCCGAGACGCGGAGTCTTTGGTGGCCGTACCTTTTTCCGACGACATACTCGTGATCACCAAACGGGATCCCGAGGCCCGAGTCTACTCGTATTCCCGTACTTCTGCCGCGGCCGGGGAAGAGACGTTGTTGTTTCGGGGAACCCTACCGCATTTCTACAGCACCGGTGCTGCCGCGTGGACTTCAGCAGATCAGGACAGCGCTTGGTTGGCGCTGCGCACCTACACCGGAGCCTCCGTTTGGACGTTAAAACCTGGCAAAGATTGGACAAAAGCGATTCTGAAAACCCCCCGCGCCCTTCCGTACCCGCGCAGAGAGCCCCAAGGTGAAAGCATATTTTTTTGGCCCAACGGAGATTGGACTCCGCTCAGCGAAAAAGCCCAAGGCGTCAGCACGCCTCCCTATCGCTTCAAAAGAAAAGGCTAAACAAGGAGACTATACAAAACGAGGGTCGGACTCCATGACGTGTCCGCACTCGGTGCAGGTTCGAAGGGTTTCGGAACTGTAGAATTCGCGGAAATGCGGCAGAAAGTCCTTTTCGATGTTGTGCAGTTCAAAGTAGGCCGAATGCAGCGGATGGTTGCACGATTCGCAAAACCACAAGAGGCCGTCGGTAAATCCACGCCCCGCGCGCTTGCGCTCCAAAACCAATCCAACACTTCCGGCTTCGCGAACCGGGCTGTGCGGTGTTTTGGCCGGGCACAAAAACATATCCCCGGGCCCCAAACGAACTTCGCGCGGTTTTCCGTCCTCCTGAATGCGTACTGTAATGTGACCCTCCAACTGAAAAAACCATTCTTCCGTTTCGTTGTAGTGGTAATCTTTTCGGGCATTTGGACCCGCAACTACCATCACAATGTAGTCGTCGCTTTCGTGGTACAAATTTTTATTGCCCACAGGGGGAACCAATTCGTGCCGGTGCTCTTCTAGCCACCGATTAAAGTTGAAAGCATCGCGGATCATGCACTAAATATAGGGTTTAGAGAAGTACAAACGGCACGCCTCAATGAAGTACCAAAAGCGAACCCACCCATACGTGATCAGCAGTTACCAAACGGTAGGTCCACATTCCCGGCGATCCCTGAGGTAAAAAACACGCCCCGTTTTCCAACAAGCGAGAACCCAACGGACGTCCTTGTGCGTCGAAGAAATCTGCACGTACCGCCGCCTCGGGAATGGGCCGAAACAGAACTTTAGCCCCTGCGACGGTGGGGTTCGGCTGAACCGCGGGGGTCATTGCCGTTTCTGTGGGCAGAGGTTGCTCTGGCTGCCCAACGGTGTACCGGATTTGCACATTGTCCAAGTACAGTCCCTGCCCCCAGCGTCCCACGTTTCGAAATCCGAAGTAAAGCGGTCCAGATAGATTTAGAGCAGAAAACAACGAATCTAAGTCAACAGAGTCCCGCACCCAGTCTGAGGTTTGGGGCACAAAGAGCGCGTTTTGAAGCGCGGGAGCCGTTGCCAATTCCGCACCGGCAATCGTACGCACCCACAACGGCTGTTGCAACTCACAATCCCCTGCCAAGATCAACTGCAGGGTGTCCGAGTACGGAAATCCGTAGGGAGCGTAGGCACGATCAAAAGTTAATTTGCGAATTCCGTGGATCCCGTCGGCAGAAACAGGAAAGATCAGCGAACTGTACTTACCCTGTGCGTCAACGGAATAGTTGTCTGCAAGAGCAGCAAATTCTCCGGAACCCCAAGGTGTGCGTTGCCATGCGGGCGCCCCAGGTTCGTGTACTTCACGCAGCCCGACGGCCGGAAAAGCAGGCGATTGGAAGTCTGTTCCTGGAAACAGTGCAGGGGGCACAACCACGGTAACCGATACCCAGGCGGTATCCCGTTGTCCGGCAGCATTTTGTACGACCAATCGGGCTGTGTGGAGGCCGCCGACTGCATAAAAAACCTTGGGATTGCGGCGATTGCTGGTTCCGGGAGATCCACCCGGAAACGTCCAGGTCCATGAGGTTCCTGAATGCGCAACGAGGGAGTGATCGTCAAACGATACCGAGTCGTTTCCGCAGCCGCTCAAAACCCAAACCGGCCGCTCCACTTGAGCGCGTGCCAAGGGTTTTCCGCTGGAAACAGGACTGGCCACACTCCACAGGCCGCGACCGTAGGTTGAAACTCGCACGGATTGGTGTTTGTACGAAAAGTTCAAATCGCGTGTTTGAATGGGCTGAGGCAATTGGGTGCCCAAAGGGCGAAACGTTGTGGAGGTATCTGTCCGGTAAAAAACCTTGCTTTGCGTACCCAAAACCACCAGGTTCGAAGGACTGAGAACCGCCAAAACGGAACGAATTTCTTGACCGTTAAGGGCAGCAGTGCTCCAGTTGCTCCACGTTACTCCACCGTTGCTTGAATACCAAATTTTTTGTCCATCGGGCGCTTCAGGACCCGTTAAATAGAGTTTATTCGCGTTGTTGGGCGCAACGGCAAAGGTCAGTCGAGTACCCAAATTGGCGGGCACGGGCAGCTGAACCCAAGTAAGTCCGCTGTCCAAGGATCGGTGTAAAGTTGCGGGACTCCATCCGTGCCGTTGGACAGCGTAAAAAGTATGGGGTTGGTTGGGCGCAAGTGCCAACTGCGCCAATCGGTGTGTGGGATCCGTACCCAATGTGGCTAAAACTTGGTACGATTGGCCACCGTCGGACGAGCCCAAAATCTTGTTTTCAAAACCTACAAAAACACGTTGTGATGTACGCGGGTCAAACACCATGTTGCTGGCATCCACCGGCCAGTAACTTTCGTTTGGAAATTGCTGAATCCCAAAATAGCTAGCGGCTTGGCCCCATTGGGCAGGTAGAAGCGCCCCACCAATGTCGGCGCTCACTACGCGCTCATTCCGAAAAGGATCAACGTATCCGCTCGCGGGCTCTCCACCGCCCAATTGCAGATAACCCCCGGACGGATAGGATTCACGGCGTGCAATCACCCCATTGTGGTAGGCTCCGGAGACAAAAACGTCTTCATTCCAACCGGCACCGTGCCCCCAAAACTCCGTGGCCTGCATCCCGGTCATACGCACTTGGGGTGGGGTAGAGAAAAAGTCCGACGACCGATAAATACCGCCGTCGGTGGAAATCCAAGCTTCTGTGCCGCCAGTTGGCGAAGAAAAAAGGCGAAAATCTTGTTGGTCCACGTGCATGCCCAAAGTTCCACCGGCGTAACCGGACTGCACGGTAAAGGTGGCACCGCCGTCCAGGGACTTCCACAAGTTCAATCCACCCACCAGCAGCTCATCCGCATTCATTGGATTGGCCATCAGTGCACAGTTGTAGAAGCCTTGGTGGTACGTCCAAGAGGGTGAACCTACGGCTAAATTGGGGTGCGATGTTGTGTAAGGACCGCCTGTTGGGGCGTTGGGCAAGGTCCAGGAATTGCCTCCGTCACTACTGCGGAACACGCCAATATAGCCGGCATCTCCGGGTTTCGATTCGCCAATGAGGTATGCGTATACGCGTTGGGTGTCTGCCGGTGAAACGGCCAAACGGGCTCCAAAATCGGTCCGACTGGGGTGGTTCGATTGGTACCAGCCCGAACCCACGGCTTGAAAGGTTAATCCGTAGTTGGTGGAGCGAAAGAATTGGGCGTTTTGGTTGGTTGAAGTCCCCCCAACGGCGTAGATTGTTCGCCCGTTGCTCCCGGGCTTCACGGCAAGATCGTAGGTTCGAGCGGGCACCACCAAAATCCAAGTTCCGCCCCGATTGGTAGAACGGTACAGTCCTTCGTCGCATGCAGCGAACAAGGTATTGGTGTCCCCAGGAAGCATCAATAATTCATTGACATTTAAGTTGTTGGAGCTTAATACAGAAACCCAGGTTGCACCCCCGTTCACCGAGCGGTACACGGCATTGTAGGACCCTGCGTAGACGGTTTGCCCGTCCAAGGCATTGGCTGCAAGTGCTTGTACGCCTCCTTGAAACGGAACGTGCAGTGCGGTCAGGTTCCAGTTCGCGCCGTAATTGGATGAGCGGTACACTTGTCCCGGCTCGGTTCCCGCATAAAGAACACCTCCGCCACCTTGTGCCATGGAGTATACGTTGGCGTGCTCGGCAACATCATTGCCTTGGTTGTCCAGAACCGTCCAAGGGCCCAAGGGGCTCCAAGGAGTAGAGGATTCGGTGTTCAATGGTTCAGGGTCATCGCCACTACAAGCTGCGTCGTTACGTTCCCAGGTCCCCCACAAGAGTCGTGCTCGAAGCCAGGCCCGAACGTAACGGTCTTCGTAAGACTGCTCTCCTTTTGGCACCGCAGAACGGACCAATCGGTAACGTTCAGCAACCGCCCACGCCGTACTGTCCATGGGCCCGTAAAAAGGCAAACGCATTGCGGTTTTTGCCCAGTCCGGCATGTTTTCTACGTTACCTGCGGGCCGAAAAGCTTGACCTGATAATGGAAATTGGATTCCAACACAAAGAATGAATACCAGCAGGAGAAGTTGATGTTTGACTGAATTCATCCAAATCGGGTTCTAAAATCGAATTTTTAAGATTTCAAGCCCAACCACTCCAATGCCGCTCCGCTTTGAACCAGAGCCTTAGTGGGAGCATCCCAATTCATGGACTCCACCAGGGCGCCTGGATGGTGTTCGCCCAAGGGGAAGGGGTAGTCGGACCCCACCGCCACTCGGTTCGCGCCAAATAAATCCACCAAATACTGCAGCATGCGGGGATCGTGCACCAGAGAATCCACCCAGAATTTTCCCACGTAGTCTCGGGGAGGAACGTGGTTGTCAACAGCCACCAAATCCGGCCGCACGTCAAAGCCATGCTGGATTCGCCCCAACGTGAAGGGAAAGGATCCGCCGCCGTGCGCAATGGCCACACGCAACTGGGGCAAACGCTCCAAGACGCCGCCAAAAATCAACGAACACAGGGCCAACGAGCTTTCTGCGGGCATGCCCACCAGCCACGGAAGCCAGTATTTGCTCATCTTCTCCTTGGCCATCATGTCCCAAGGATGTACAAAAATGCTCAAATTCAACCGTGCACACGCCTCAAAAAACGGGAAGAGCTCCGGCGCGTCTAGGTTCCAATCGTTGACGTGGGAACCGATTTCCACCCCCACCAAGCCCAACGACGCAAACCGCTCCAACTCCTGAATGGCCAGCTCCGGATCTTGCAGCGGAACCGTTCCCAGTCCGTAGAATCGGTCCGGGTACCGTGCCACCACTTCGGCCATATGATCATTCAAAAACCGCGCTATTTGCAGATTGTCTTGCGCCTTGGCCCAATAGTAAAAGAGCACCGGAACGGTCGACAGCACCTGACGGTGCACGCCGTGCACCGCGCATTCGCGCAGTCGGACCTCCGGATCCCAGCAATTGTCTTGAATCTCTCGGAAAAAGCGATCGTCTACCATCATCCGGGCACAGCCGGGACAGTGGTGGTCCAGGGAAACAAATCCGCCGTAGCCAAATCGCTGAGCCCAAGCAGGGAAGCGCTCGGGCAAAATGTGGGTGTGAATATCAATAAGCACGCCCCACGAAGATACGTATCTTTGCATCTTAGCAGCATCTCCCTATGAGCGACGCCATCCAGCACGAATGCGGAATTGCCTTGGTCCGACTTCGCAAGCCTTTGGACTATTACCTGGAAAAGTACGGCACGGCTTTCTACGGCCTAAACAAGATGTACCTCCTCATGGAGAAGCAGCACAACCGCGGTCAAGACGGTGCAGGGCTCGCTTCCATCAAGTTAGACATGCCTCCCGGGCAACGTTATCTCAGCCGGTACCGCAGCATCGACGGCAAGCCCATTGCAGATATTTTTGGCCGTATACAAAAGCGTATTGACGATGCGCTCAACGGCAACTCCTCCCTGCTCAAGGATGCCGAATTCCTCAAAAACAACGTACCCGCCTTGGGCGAAGTTTATTTAGGACACCTGCGCTACGGTACCTACGGCAAGAACGCGATCGAGGCGTGCCACCCCTTTCTTCGCCAAAGCAACTACAAGAGCCGCAACCTCATTTTGGCGGGAAACTTCAACATGACCAACGTCGACGAATTGTTTGACAAGTTGGTAGGGTTGGGCCAAAGCCCTAAGGAAAAGGCGGATACCGTCACCATTTTGGAGAAGATCGGTCATTTTTTGGACAAGGAGAACGCCCAGTTGTACGAAAAGGCGAAGCAACTGGGATTGAGCAAACCAGAACGTGCTCATTACCAAGAAGATAATTTGAATATTCCGGAAATTCTGCGCAAGGCCTCCAAGCGTTGGGACGGGGGTTACGCCATGGTGGGGATGATTGGCCAAGGCGACGCTTTTGTGCTGCGCGATCCGCACGGAATCCGTCCGGCCTACTACTACGTCAACGACGAAGTGGCGGTGGTGGCGTCCGAACGTCCGGTTATTCAGACCGCTTTTGGTGCCTCCTTCAACGATGTTCAAGAGCTTCCCGCCGGCCATGCGTTTTGGGTAAAAGCCAACGCAGAAGTGGAAATCACCCCCGTTCTGACCCCCGGACCCCGGAGCAATTGCTCCTTTGAACGGATCTATTTCTCGCGCGGTAACGACGCAGAAATCTACCAAGAGCGTTTGGCTCTGGGCCGTCAATTGGCGGATTCTGTGCTGAAATCCGTGGGACACGACGTCGAAAACACCGTGTTTTCCTTTATTCCCAATACCGCCGAGGTGGCGTTTTACGGCCTGGTTAAGGGGGTAGAAGACTACATCCAAACCGCGAACGCAGCGGCTTTACGCGCCCAACCGGATCTCTTGAATCAGCCCGACGCCCTAAATGCCTTGCTGACCCGGCGCCCTCGCGTGGAAAAAATTGCTTGGAAGGACGCCAAATTGCGAACGTTTATCACCGAGGATTCCTCCCGAGACGACCTCGTCGCCCACGTTTACGACTCCACCTATCAAGTAGTTCGCCCCACAGACAATCTGGTGGTTTTGGACGACTCCATTGTGCGCGGCACCACCCTCCGCCAGAGCATTCTTAAAATGCTGGATCGATTGCAGCCCAAGACCATTCACGTAGTTTCCAGTGCACCCCAAATCCGCTTTCCCGATTGCTACGGTATTGACATGGCGAAAATGGGTGATTTCATTGCCTTTCAAGCCGCCATGGCCTTGCATAAAGAGCGTGGAACCTACGCTGAGGTTGTGGAGAAAGCGTATCAAAACGCCCTGCTTCAATTGACACTCCCCAAAGAAGAGCAAATCAATGCCGTTCTTCCGGTTTATTCCACCCTCTCCGTGGAAGACATCAACGCCAAAATTGCTCAATTACTCACTCCAGAAGGTGTTCAGGCACAAGTAGTTATCCATTACCAATCCATTGAAGGGCTTCATCGAGCCATCCCCGAACACCCCGGAGATTGGTACTTTACCGGAAATTACCCGACTCCCGGTGGAACCCGAGTGGCCAATCGTGCGTTTGTCAATTATATGGAAGGCAAAAACCAACGCGCTTATTGATCCGAAAGCGCGTTTGTTGGGCCTTGCTGGCCACACGTCAAACCACCAGGCCATGAAAATCTACACCAAGACCGGAGATGCCGGAACCTCGTCCCTCTACAGCGGCAAGCGCATTTCCAAGACCGACGTCCGCTTGCACGCTTACGGCACGGTGGACGAATTGAATGCACACTTGGGCTACGTGCGGGACACCGCGCCTGCAGCGGCCGCCCCGCACCAAGCCCTACTCCTCCAAATCCAATCGGACCTCTTCGCCCTCGGCAGCCATTTGGCCAACGATCGGGCGGACTTCGTCGCCAAACTCCCCGCCCTCCCCGTCGCCCAAATCGCTGCCCTTGAAGCCTCTATTGACCAAATGGACGCCGGTTTGGAGCCCATGCGCCATTTTGTCCTGCCAGGCGGTCATGCTTGGGTCAGCCAGTTGCACATTGCGCGAACCGTGTGCCGTAGGGCCGAGCGATTCTGTGTGGAAGCTCTGGAAACGGTGGCACAAGACCCTGCTGCATTGCCCGTCCCCCCCGATGTAGTGCGCTACCTCAATCGTTTATCGGATTGGTTGTTTGTGCTCAGTCGTTGGTACACCAAGGAATTGGGCGCATTGGAGACCCCCTGGATTCCGTAATCAACGATTTTATTCGCCGTACTTGCATACGTCCGGGGAATTTTTACTTTTGCCGCATCGTATACCTTTAATAAAAAAGAACGCCATGTACTGGACCCTGGAATTGGCCTCCTATTTGAGCGACGCCCCGTGGCCCGCAACCAAAGACGAATTGATTGACTACGCTATTCGTACGGGCGCTCCGTTGGAAGTGGTTGAAAACCTGCAAGCCATCGAGGAAGAAGAGGGCGAAGTGTACGAATCCATCGAAGAGATTTGGCCGGACTATCCGTCCGACGAAGATTTCCTTTGGAACGAAGAAGAATATTGATTCAAACGCTTAGGTGGCACGGGCTTTGTACTTTTGCCCTGTCATGATTCAAAAACTGCTCGCTTTACTCCTTGGGAACAAGTCCGATCGGGACCTCAAGGAGATCCAACCGTATGTAGATCGCATTTTGGCTGTTGAGCCGTCCATCCAATCTTTGGACAACGACGGATTGCGCGCCAAAACTCAGGAATTCCGTGCCCGGCTGGAGCGCGTGCAGTCTGAAGAGCGGGCCGCCATTTCGGACCTGCGCGCACGCGCGGAGTCGGAGGAGGACGCCGATGCAAAGAATTCCATCTTCCAGCAGATCGATGAGTTGGACAAAAAGGCCTACGACAAAGCCGAGGCCGAGCTCGCAGAGATTCTTCCGGAAGCCTTTGCCGTCATCCGCGAGACGGCCAAACGACTGAGCGCCGGAAATTTCCGGGTACGCGCCACCGAAATGGACCGCCAACTGGCCGGCCGCATGGATGCCGTTGAAATCGACGGTGATCACGCAGTCTGGCACAACACCTGGACCGCCGCTGGCGCCACGGTGGAGTGGAACATGGTGCACTACAACGTGCAATTGATCGGCGGCACCGTTCTCCACTTAGGCCGCATCGCAGAGATGGCCACTGGGGAAGGAAAAACCCTCGTCGCTACCCTGCCTGTTTATCTCAATGCCTTGACCGGTTTTGGTGTACACGTTGTCACCGTAAACGACTACCTGGCCAAGCGCGACGCCGAATGGATGGGCCCGCTGTACCAATTCCACGGCCTGACCGTGGATTGCATCGACAAGCACCAACCCAACTCCGATGCCCGCCGCAACGCGTATGGAGCGGACATCACGTTTGGCACCAACAACGAATTTGGTTTTGATTATTTGCGGGACAACATGGCCCGCTTCCCGGAAGAATTGGTGCAGCGCGGCCACAACTTCGCCATTGTGGATGAGGTGGATTCCGTTTTGATCGACGACGCCCGAACTCCTTTGATCATTTCCGGCCCGACTCCCAACGGAGATCGCCACGAGTTCAACGAACTCAAGCCCCACGTAGTGGACCTTTTCAACGCGCAAAAAACAATCGCACAAGAGGCCCTGAACAACGCCAAGCGTTTGCTTACCGAGGGGAACGCCAAAGAAGCTGGCTTCCAACTGCTTCGCGCACACCGCGGTTTGCCCAAGAACAAAGCGCTCATCAAATTCCTGAGCGAGGACGGCAACAAAACCCTGCTCCAGAAAACGGAGAACTTTTATTTGCAAGACCACGGTCGTGAAATGAAAGTGGTGGACGAAGCCCTGTATTTCACTATCGAAGAAAAGAACAACCAAGTTCAGTTGACCGACCGCGGCATGGAACGCCTAGCAGATCGCACGGATTCTGCTTTTTTTGTGATGCCAGACATCTCCACCTCCTTGGCGGCCATTGAAAAGTCCAGCGATTCCACAGCAGACAAAGCAGAACACAAAGCAGCATTGCTGCGCGAGTACCGCGTCAAGAGCGAGCGCGTGCACACCATGAGTCAGCTCCTGAAAGCGTACACTTTGTTTGAAAAAGACCAAGAGTACGTTTTGATGGACGGCAAGGTCAAAATCGTGGACGAACAAACCGGCCGGATCATGGAAGGCCGACGGTATTCGGACGGCTTGCACCAAGCCATCGAAGCCAAGGAAAACGTAACCATTGAGGCGGCTACCCAAACCTACGCTACCGTTACCCTGCAGAATTACTTCCGCATGTACCGCAAATTGGCGGGCATGACCGGTACAGCAGAAACCGAAGCTGGGGAATTCTGGGAAATCTACAAATTGGACGTTACCGTCATCCCGACGAATCGACCCATTTCGCGAACGGACCAAGATGATTTGGTGTACAAAACCAAGCGGGAAAAGTACAATGCCGTCATCGACGAAATCGTCAAACTTCGCGACGCCGGCCGCCCCGTGCTCGTGGGTACCACTTCAGTTGAAATCAGTGAGTTGTTGAGCCGCGCGCTGAAGTTGCGCAACATCCCGCACAACGTATTGAACGCCAAATTGCACCAGCGTGAGGCGGAAATTGTGGCGGAAGCTGGCCGCGCCGGAGCCGTAACCATCGCCACCAACATGGCCGGCCGCGGTACGGACATCAAATTGGCGCCCGAAGCCAAGGCGGCTGGTGGATTGGCCATCATTGGCACCGAGCGCCACGACTCTCGCCGCGTAGACCGTCAGCTCCGCGGCCGCTCCGGCCGTCAGGGCGATCCCGGAAGCTCCCAATTCTTCGTTTCGCTGGAGGACAACCTCATGCGTCTGTTCGGATCGGACCGCATCGCAGGCCTCATGGACCGCATGGGCCATGTGGAAGGTGAAGTCATCCAACACGGTCTGGTTTCTAAATCCATTGAACGCGCCCAAAAGAAGGTCGAAGAAAACAACTTCGGCATCCGCAAGCGTTTGTTGGACTACGACAACGTCATGAACGCCCAACGCGAAGGAATCTACAAACGCCGCCGCAATGCTCTATACGGCGAGCGCCTTCAAGTGGACATCGCCAACATGCTCTACGATCTGTGCGACACCGTAGTTCGTTCCACACATCCGGACCGAAATTTCGAAGGCTTCGCACTGGAAGTGTACGAGCAACTGGGCATTTCTGAGTTGCCGTTCGACGCTGCAACCTTTGCTAAATCCTCTGCGTCGGACCTCACGCAAAAACTATTCGATCACACCTCCCTATATATAAAGGAGAAGAACGACTCCATGGCTATGCGCATGGCGCCCGTTTTGGAGGGCATCCTTCGCGATCATGGAGGCCAAATCCAGAACATTTTGGTCCCCTTTGCCGACGGTCAAAAAGGACTCCAAGTTTCGGTACCTCTTCAGAAGGCAGTAGACACCCGAGGCCAAAGTGCCCTGCGCGAATTGGAGAAAGTCATTGTACTCTCCACCATCGACGACGCTTGGAAGGAGCACCTCCGCAACATGGACGACCTCCGCACGAACGTACAAGGGGCGGTATACGAGCAAAAGGATCCGCTCTTAATCTACAAGCACGAGTCCTTCAAGCTCTTCCAAGACATGTTGGATCAAATCAACCGGTCGGCGGTGTCCTTCTTGTTCCGCGCCTTCATTCCGGAAGAAACTCCGCAAGCAGCCCCAGCACAGCGCCCTGCTGCGCCGCGTCCGCAAACTACTGCGAGCCGATCTTTGCTGAATGAGTCCAGCTCTACCACAGCCGGCCCCGCAAGCGGGTCAGCGTCTGCGGCACCTGCACCGCGTCCGGCACAAGCACCGGTGGTGAAACAGAAATCCGCTTTTCGCCCCAACGACACCGTCACCATCGCCAACTTGGTTTCTGGAGAAAAGCGATCCGTCAAATACAAAGTTGCCGAACCCCTACTTCAGCAGGGTTGGATTGTGTTGGAGTCTTGAAGGTTATCAACATTTATTTAACAATCATTTTTTGTCAGTCGGCGGGAACTTTCTATCTTTCCGTCGCAAAAACTCCCTTTATTTACGTAAGTAATTGATTATGAAACAGGTTACTAGCTTGTTGCGCACTTGGATCGCTGCGGTGATCGCTGTAATTGCGTTGCCGTTGTCCGCACAGGTTACCTACACAGTAGGT
>CAYXHJ010000004.1:0-23953 GCA_964464855.1 uncultured Owenweeksia sp.
TCGGCCCGGGAATGAAGGGCGAATGCACCGGTGAACCAAGCGCTTCCGCCGCTGCTGACGTGAATACTCCGAATCCTCCGCAGGAGAAAACCAAACCCAGAACCCTAAAACCGCGTCTCATGCCTTTCTTATTTTTATTTGGACTTATTCTAAATAATGACGCAAAGCTAATAAAGAAATCACTCGACTAATGGACCTGGAAGCACAAAAAATAGCTGCGTTTCGCCTTCCCTTCTCCATGTTCCTTAGAGATGGGTATGTGTGAAAATCCCGATATTTTAGGAATTGAATCCCAAAATATCGCGATAAAACAGGATTTGAATCCTAAAATATCGGGATTATTGAAATCGGAGGGACTTAACTACTTCGCGGGAAGGGCCGCCAAAATCGCATCCCAAAGGGCACGTCGGGCTGCCAAGGCTTCCACCACCGTGTCCTCCGCCTCCGCCCACTTGGCGTCGTCGTCCCCGCATACGGCGTGCATCATGCGCAAGGCCGCCGGGCCGTGCTCGTCGCCGTCCAGCTCAATGTGCCGGTCCAAGTAGTAAATAAAGGCGTCGAAGGTTCCCGGATGGTTGCGGTGCAGTTCGCGCACCAATTCCGTAAACATGTCTGGAATCAGGTCTTCGCGTCCAAACGTGAAGGACGCCATGATTTCGTGCAACTTCCCGCGTTTGATGATGCGTTCGGTGGCGCGCAGAAATGCCAACTGCGCTTCCGGCACCTCGGCCGTATTGTAGCGCAAAACGTCCCGCAGAGAAAAGCCCCGCTGCAGGGTTTGGATGAAGTGCACCACCGGACGCGTGTTGGCGCCGGCTTGACGCATGGCGTCCAGGTACAGTTCGTAGTGGCTGGCGGGTTGGCCAAAAGGGTCTACGTCCGACTCCTCGCCCAATACAATCTCGTTGATCAACCGACGCGCTGCTTTGTGTTTGGTGGGCACCCACGCGGTCTCCACGCTGGTCAGGGACGCTTGCAGTGTTTTGAGCAGGCTCATAAAGTCCCAAACCGCAAAGACGTGGTGCTCCATAAACGTTTGAACATCCTCCACGCTGCGCAACTGAGCATACAACGGATGACCGATGACCTCTTCCCGAACAGCGCGCATGCGGCGTTGCAACGAAAGCAGGCGGTAATCTACGGGGGTTGCTGGGGCAGCGGTTTCGGCAGCTAAGGGAGCACTCATGGGACCGAAGGTGTGGTTTAAACGGTTGGGGAGGTATTCTTGAACAAGGGGACGGTGCTGCAGGCTTCGCCGTACAGCACGGACTTGGCCACCGGACGCAGCGCGGCGGCAGCGGCGGCATACGCGGATTCCGGCACGGGGTGTTTTCCGCAGCCCTTGATCAGGACGGGGCGCCCGCGGAAGGATTCGGAGTCCAACCGAGCCATACAGTGGGCGTAGTAGGTGTCCAATAGGGCATCGGGTGCACACCAAGCAACGAACCGCGCCGCGTCTGACAAACGGACGGAAACCAAGGCCGGAACCCACTGCGGGAGGATGAGTCCCCCGGGATTGTGCACGGCAACGGCGGCGTCCCGAATGCTTTCGTGGTCAAAAGCCAAAAGGGCCGCACGGAATTCCTTTTCGCGCACCAGGCCGTCCGGGCACCACCGGGCCACGTCCAAAATCGCTTGCCGCTCGGGGAAAAAATCCTCCAAATCCAAGGTCACGAGCGAACTTTCCGCCACGCGGTTGCGGATGGGGTCGTCGGATGGGACGGTTGCTGCGGCAGTTGATTCGGAGCTCATGCGGGGATAATCAAACGTACCGACGGTATCCGGCCAAGAGCGGCTCGGTGCGGTTGCCCAACCAACGCACGCCATCGTGATCCGCAGGTGAGGCCACGGGGGTGTGTTGGCGTTTGCTGTGCAAGGCCTCGTATTGGGAAGCGTCGATGCGAACTCTGCGGTCCATGCGGTCCCACAAGGCTACACCGCGCAATCCTTCCATCCACTCCGGCTGCACAACGCCCGTAGTTACTTTGGACTTGGAACCGGAACCGTAGGCCAGCAGCGCAACGCGCTGGCCGTCCAGGGCGCGCGCGTTGGCGCGCGCATCCTCCAGCAAACTGACCAAGGCCAGGAAAATGCTGGCCGTATACCCGTTGCCCACCCGCTGGCTGGCGCGTTCCGCCGGGGCAATCTTCGACGCAACCAGGGCTTTGTAGTGGGGGGTTTTGGACCAAGACTTGGCAAAGGCCTCGGGCGTTGTTTCGGACAAGGGGGTGCCTACGGAAGCTTCGAGCTCGGACAGTCGGCCCGCGGCGGTGTACAACTCCAAAGCGATTTCCGGCCACATGCGTCGCCCTTGAAAGGCATACGGTAAGTGAAAAACCAGGTGATCCCAGTCGTTTAATGGAGCGTGACCGCTCTGCTCGGTGGCGTGAAGAACGGCCTCCCGAACGCGCGCCACGTAGCAGCTGTTGCTGAAGGGGCCGTCAAAAATGGGGGCCTCGCGGTAGTGTTCCACCTCAGCCTCCGGCGCATCCCAAAACGAAGTTCCCGGTTTTTGCGAGTCCAACAGGGCCTGGGCGTCTGCGGAGTTGAGCTCTTGGCCCAACAGGCGAGCGGCCTCCTGCAGCAAGGCGGTTTTGGCGTAGGTCCGACGGGGCTTGAAAAAGTCGCCCACGCTGTCTACGGAAACGCCCCAATGGGGCTCCAGGGCCAAGATTCGCGGATTTTCGCAGATGCTCAAGGCAACGGCTGCCGCACCTTGGGTGTACTCCCCCGGGGAGTTGGCGTCGTACTTGGCCACGTCTGCGGCCACCACTACCGCCCGGCGTCCGGGGCCTTGCGCCACCCAATCCAGGCTGTTTTGAAGGGCATCAACGCCCCCAATGCACGCAAAGGTGAGGTCCACCACATCGCACCGACGCAAGGAGCGCGGTCCGTACTGCGGCTCCAGGCGCGCTTCCAAAACACCCAAAACGTAGGAAGCGGTGGGTTTGGCAGCATCCACCGCGGATTCCGTACCCAAATAGAGTCTACCCACTTCAGCGGGGTCTAAATTTTGGTCCCGAAAAAGGCGCCACGCTGCTTCCGCGGCCAAGGTGGCGGTGTCCTCGTCTGCGTCGCAAACGGCCATGGCTTCCAATCCCAGACCCAAAGTGAGCTTGTCTGCGTCAATGCCGCGCAACGCAGCCAAATCGCTCATGGGCAAAACCAAGCGCGGGAGGGCCACTTGGACCGCGTCAATACCAATATTTTTCACAGCATTCCCAGTTCAAGCCGCGCTTCTTCGGACATCATGTCCTTGGACCACGGCGGTTCAAATGTGATTTCTACCTCGGCGTCGCGCACGGCGTCCAAGGACTGAACTTTTTCCTTGACCTCCACCGGTAGGGTTTCCGCTACCGGGCAATTGGGAGAAGTCAGGGTCATTAAAACGTGCACGGAACCCTCGTCGGATACCTGGACGTCGTAGACCAAACCCAACTCGTAGATGTCCACGGGGATTTCGGGGTCGTAGATGGTGCGGAGTACGTCAACCACCTGTTCGCCCAGGTGTTGCATTTCTTCTGGCGTCATGGTTAGGGGCAGTATTTCCGGACGTTCGGCAGCAGTATTCACTTTTGGGCGGCGTAGGCGAGAGCGTAAAACTTAATTTGTTTGACCATGCTCGCCAAACCGTTGGCGCGGGTTGGACTGAGGTGGCTTGTCAATCCTATAGCGTTTAAAAAGGCAAAAGGTTCACGGGCCACTTCTTCCGCAGGCCGATTCTGCACCACGCGAAGCAGCAAGGCCACCATCCCGCGGGTGATGATGGCGTCGGAATCTGCCGTAAAATGCAGAAGTCCGTTGGGGCATTCGGCGTAGATCCACACCTTGCTTTGGCAACCGCGGATGAGGTTGTCGTCCGTTTTGTGGGCCGCGTCCATCGCGGGAAGTTCCTTCCCCAATGCAATGAGGTGGTCGTACTTGGCCATCCAATCGTCGAACAAATCAAATTCGTCGACGATGTCTTGTTCGATGGGGGACATTTTTTGGGGTAAAATTGGAGGGATACGGTTCAGGCCAACAGTAAATTACAGCAACATGCGTGCCGCTTTTTGCACGCCATCCACCAGGACATCCAGGTCTTCCAAAGTAGTGTAGGCGGCCAGCGAGGCGCGTACGGTCCCGGGGATTCCGTAGCGGTCCATGATGGGCTGGGTGCAGTGTTGTCCGGTGCGCACGGCAATGCCCATTTGGTCCAAAAGCATGCCTACGTCGTAGGGGTGTGCCCCGCTCAAATTGAAGCTGATTACGGCTGCCTTGTGGGCGGCTGTTCCGTAAAATTCGATGCCGTCTACGGATTGAAGTTTTGTGGTGGCGTAGCGCAGCAATTCGTCTTCGTGGCGCGCAATCTGTTCCAGGCCCACGCGGTGCATCCAGCGGGAGGCTTCGGCCAGGCCAATGGCTCCGGCAATGTGGGGGGTTCCGGCCTCAAACTTGAAGGGCAATCCGGCATACGTGGATCCTTCCAGGTGAACTTGGTCGATCATTTCTCCGCCGCCCATGTAGGGTGGTAGACGCTCCAGCCATTCCGTTTTACCGTACAGCACACCCATGCCCGTAGGTCCGTACATTTTGTGGCCGCTGAAAGCGTAAAAATCAACGTCCAGTGCTTGAACGTCCACCGTGCTGTGCGGCACGGCTTGGGCTCCGTCCACAAAAACAGCCGCGCCAACGGCGTGCGCTTGGGCGGCCATGTCGCGCACGGGGTTGACCGTTCCCAAAGCATTAGAAATGTGGTTGAAAGCCACCAATTTGACCCGACGGTCCAACAAATTGAGGTAGGCCGTTTGGTCCAGCGAACCGTCGTCCAGCAAAGGAATAAAACGGAGTTCCGCACCGGTGGCTTGGGCCAGCATTTGCCAGGGAACCAAGTTGCTGTGGTGTTCCAACGAGCTGACTACCAGCGCATCTCCGGGCTGCAGCAGCGTGCGGAATCCGTGGGCCACCAAATTGACGCCCTCTGTAGTGCCGCGCGTCCAAATGATTTCGTGGGTATGGGCCGCATTGAGGTGCATGCGGAGCTGCTCGCGCGCAGCTTCAAAGGAGTCCGTAGCACGCTGACTCAGGGTGTGCACGCCGCGGTGCACGTTGGCGTTGTCCGTTCGGTAGTAGTGGTCCACGGCGTCCAATACGCACAAGGGCTTTTGCACGGTGGCCGCGTTGTCCAGGTAGACCAGGGGACGTCCGTTAATCGTTTGCTTCAGGATGGGAAATTCATCCAATAGACTGGCAGGCAATAGGTTACGTGGTTCCACAGTGCAAAGGTCGGGAATTAAACGCATATAGGTGTGTGGCATACGACTAGCGGAGGTGGGACGGGGGTCCTTTGGTGCATGAGAAAACAATGGATCTGGGCGTGCCTCCTTCTGGGTGGAGGGGGTGCGCCGCCCAGCTTGTGGGCCCAACAAGTACCGGCGGGAACCCGCCCGTTCGTCGCCGTGGTTGAACAGAGAACGAGCCGCTGGGCGGAATTGTTCCGCATGGAGGATACCGCGCGCCTGACGCCGCTGGACCTTCGGCATTTTTTTCCCGAGGAGGGGGTGCAAACCGTGAGCCGGGTGTGGGATGGAACGCAGTTTTTTGAGGTGGCGGACTTCATCGCAACCAACCGTCCCGAGGAAGGAATGCCACACCCGTTGCAAAGCGTGCGAAGCAACCGCGGCATTGATTTTTACTACGCGGAGCCGCAGCAAAATCATTCGCTGGTGTGGACGGCGGCGGATGCTTTGGAGTGGCACGAAACGACGTCGATTCTGGTACCGCGCAACGGGGGCTTACTGCTTCCCCACGCCCCATGGCCCTCCTCCGATCAGATTCGGGATTGGGGACGTGCGGTACACAGCAATTCGCCCAACCTTACATCCGTGCAATGGGACGATCTAACGGTGGAGTACGACCGTCGGACGGGGGTACGTACCGAGCGCTGGGGTCAAAAAGATTCGGTTCGACGCACGCGCTACGCGGCACTCCCCACCGGGGCTTATTTCCGTGCGGAGTTGGAGGAACACGGACGGGAAACGGGCGCCAACGGGGTGTGCTGGACCGGGTACCGTCGGGTAGAATGGACGGCGCCGCGCGTGGATACTGGCGCTGCTGCCGTACGGGACTGGTTGGCAGACCGCGGCTGGAGCAACGGCATCAACGGACCGTATTTCCAAGCCAAAACCTTGTGGGACGGCAACGGTGCCTCGGCAGGGGCGGGAAACTCCCCCGCACCGCAGCAAATCTGGGTAGCAGTAGACGAAAGCGGCAGCAACCGCTTGTACGCGCGCGGGCTCCAAACAGGCATTGATGCGGAAATCGGGGTGACAGACGCTGTTGGACGACTGGTTTGGACGCACCGCGGACCGTGGAACGGCTCGTTGGAATTGGCCGATGTGCCGGATAACCAGATCTACACCGTGTGGATTCAACACGGCGAGCAGCGTCTCACCACACGCTGGATGCGTGCCCAATAAATCGGGAATTCCACCTTTTATTCATCAAAAATCGACACCAAAATGCGTAAATCCTCTGTTTCTAAAAAACGAGTTCCCAGCGGTGAGATGGCCGTCTTGGTGGGTCTCGTGCTCACCATCGCCGGAATCCTCTTCGTGCATACGGCGCGCGCGCAACCGTGCTCCGCAACCACTCCGGGCACGGTTCAGGAATGGTTTCCCGAACCCCATACCTTTGTTCCACCTCTTTATGCGCCCCAATCGGGGTACAAAATTCAAGGTACGGGAGACCGAATGGTTCATCACCTGCACGGTTTGGGTGGAGATGGAACCAGCTGGAATTTGGTGGCCGCGCGCACTTCGTACGGCGGCGCACCCAATTTTCCCGCACGTCGCGTGCCCTACAGCACGCCACCCACCTACTACCACAACGGCTCGCTCGCAGATGCAGCTTTGGACGCGCACGCAGCCGTGTCTACTGCCCAGCAGTCGCTGGGCGCTCCGTTGGGACTTCCGCCGGCCAATAACTTGGTGATTGCCCACAGTTTGGGCGGGGTTGTAGCCCGAAAAATGGACGACCTGTACCGAGACAGCTCCGCCTTTCAACGCCAATTTGGCGGAATCGCCACCTTCGGCTCGCCGCATATGGGTGCCGTTGCTTTGTTCAACGCCAGCCCCTATGGTTTGGCTTTGGCCCGACCCTTCGTGGCCGAAGCGTGCGAAGTACTGGGACATCCGGAAGTGGTGGTGTACCCATCTTTGCCTTTGCTGCGCTGGGTACCCGGTCTGGACCCCCTGTTGAAGCAAACGGTTCAATCCACCTGCGGTACCGTTGGGAAAGTCTTTACCCCTTTTGCAGCGCGCGATTTTTACCGACCGATCACCCTGGATCTGCTTCCGTGGAGCTCCGCCATCCAAAACCTGCACGTGCAGGGCAGTCAAGTCCCCATTGTGGCCTTCTACGGAGTAGAGGAAGAACCGATTTTCTGGCGGACCGCGCAATCGTTTTTCTCCCTGGACTCGCTGGGGGTGCAGCAAATGACCGACCCCTTCAACGCCACGGACGACCAAGGATTGGTAGACTTTGCCCAACGGGAACGCGATCGATTTGATGCTCTTGCCGACGCTGCTGCAGACCGAGCTTTGGCCTACCGTGAAGCAGCGCATGCTTGGCGGCTGGCCGTGCCCCTGGCCTATTATTACCGCAAACGCGCTGCCCAAAAGGAGGCTGCCGCCGCCGCACTGGAGGACGCTGAACGCTGGTACGTCCACGCAAACGGCGTCTACAAAACGATTGTTGGAGCCCAAGAAATTCAGTGGTTGCATGACGGTTGGTGGTGCACCTGCATCAACGTTCAAACGGGTGCAATAGAACGCTCCCGAACGGAAGCCCCCGACGACTGCGAGCCCAGCGGCGGTTTTGAAGATTGCCAAGCTACCCCTCGGTATGTGCTGCGCGTCTTCCAATACGAGAGCGACGGCATGGTATTGGCGCACTCCGCAGGCAATGTAAACGGCGCGGTTCTTTCGGTCCGACTCCCAAAAACGAACCACCAGCAAATGCGCAACTGCACCGAAACCAAGGACAAACTGCGGTTGCTGTACAACGGGCAATTGTCCAATGCGGGTTTCTTTGCCATACCGGTGCGGTGATGAAGGTATTCCCTCCACCCATTTGGACCTCGGTGCTGGTATTGGCTCTGACCCTTTCCGGCTGGACGTCGTGCACCGAGGAACCGGGGACACCACCACTCCCCGATCCATGGACTCCCCTGTGGACCTTCCACCCCCGCGCCGGCGTTGCCGGCGCGGGGGTGGGCCCCTGGTCCTGCTCCCAAAACGTTGTATGCTCATCCGGCGATTCCCTATGGCTGCTCCACGGAAAAACCGGCATCCCCCTCCACAAAACCTACCTCCCCCGTACCTGGACCGACGGCTCTTACCCCGGTACAGCGTCGCTTCAGCAAGGGGATTGGGCCTATCTACTGGGGCCAACGGGCATCTTGGTGCTCCACCTCCCCACAATTCACTGGTCCGAGGTTCCTTGGCCCTCCCCGGAACCGGCCCAACCCGACGAAACCCAATGGGTGGAACCCGCGCTGTTTGCGGGACCGGGAAAATCCGTTGTGGTCGTTACCAAGTCCACGAGAATGGACGCGCGCGCTGCGGGCGCAAGCACCGGAACAAGCCCGGAAACCAGCGCCGGCTCCAACCTAAAAACAGGCGAAAGCCCCACCAACGGCTGGACCTCCACCGCGTGGGTCTGGCATCCCGACCGTGCGTTTGCACAGGGGAAGTGGGAACTACTTTGGAAGCAGGGGTGGCGGGGCGATTTCGTCGGCGGCGCCGACGGAATCGCCCTGTCCCCGGGCATGCCCGGGGATCCACCAACCGGCCGTGCCGGTTGGTGGCGCCACCGTGCTCCCAATTACGGCACGCTGGTGCATTCCTCTGGCAGCACGGTTGCCCTAAGCGGCAATCCCGTGGCGCACCCGCCGGTGGTCTTCAATCCCGGCCAGGTGGCGGTACTAATGGAACATAAAATCGAATCCTACAGCGCCAACGGAACTCGTTTGTGGTCCATAACGTATTCCGATTCCAGTCAATTGGATCAAACACTATGGCTGGGCTGGGCTTTGGTTGGGCGTCGAACGTCTGATCCAACCATTTCTGTTGAAAACCAATTTCTTTGGGTCAAAGGTTCCGACGACCAATTGTGGTTGGTGCGGGGATCGGACGGATGGGTAGAACGTCGGTGGAATCGCGCGGGCTGGTCACCTTCGGGCCACCCAAAATTGGACGCAAACGGCACCCTTTGGTACACCGCAGAGGGGGCCCTTTGGCGGGTCACCTGGGATCGGTTGGACCGTATGGTGGATGCGCAGTGCACGGGATCTCCGGCGGTTTGGAACGAACCGGGGGGTACGGCAGTAGCGGTCCGCGACGGCATGAAAATATCGGCCTACCTTTGCAGCCATCCATGAATGCCATCAACATCCTCCTGCTCGGCTCCGGCGGTCGCGAACATGCGTTCGCCCGTGTTTTGAGCCAAAGTCCGCTCTGCAATCACCTGTACACCGCGCCGGGAAACCCCGGAACGGCCTTGGAAGGAACCAATGTAGCGTTGAACTGGCAAGACACCGACGCGTTGGCCCAGTTTGTGGTCGAATCAGAAATATCGTTGATTGTTGTAGGTCCAGAGGATCCCTTGGTGCTCGGTCTGCGCGATGTTTGCGCCGAGCATCCGGATTTAAAACAAGTGGCATTCATTGGGCCGGGCGCCTCGGGCGCCCGGCTGGAAGGCTCCAAAGATTTTTCCAAAGAATTCATGGGTCGCCACGGAATCCCCACCGCCGCGCACCAAACGTTTACCCCGGAAACGATCGACGAAGGTTGTGCCTTTTTGGCCACCTTGGCACCCCCCTACGTATTGAAGGCCGACGGCCTTGCCGCGGGCAAAGGGGTGCTCATCCTCCCAACGCTTGACGAAGCCCAAACTGAATTGCGCGCCATGCTTTTGGAGGCCAAATTCGGTGCGGCATCGGCCAAAGTGGTTGTTGAAGAATTTTTGGACGGCATAGAGTTTTCCGTCTTCGCATTAACCGATGGCGAACACTACGTTTTGCTGCCGGAAGCCAAAGACTACAAGCGAATTGGCGAGGGCGATACCGGCTTGAACACGGGTGGGATGGGTGCCGTTTCCCCCGTGCCGTTTTGTACTCCCGAGTTGTTGGAAGAAGTGCGCAACTGCATCGTGGAACCCACGGTCAACGGATTGCGTTCCGAGGGTATTCCTTACGTTGGATTCCTGTTTTTTGGCTTGATTCGTTGTGCGGATGCCGTCAAGGTAATTGAGTACAACTGCCGCATGGGGGATCCGGAAACCGAAGCCGTTCTGCCCCGACTCAACGAGGATTTGGTTGCCCTTCTGATGGATGCCGCAAACGGTCAACTGACCAACCGAACGGCCGCGGTTCACCCGGGATCTCAATGCGTTGTGGTTTCGGTGGCGGGCGGATACCCAGAGGCTTACGGCAAAGGCGACCTCATCTCGGGACTGGATCAATTGGATCCGAACGGCCCTACGGTGGTTTTTCACGCTGGAACGAAAAAATCCGGAGCGGAGACCGGTGTGGTCACGAATGGCGGACGCGTCTTGGCGGTCTCGTCCCAAGGCAAAAACGCCCCGGAGGCGCTTGCGGCTACCTACGAGGCGTTGTCTAAAATTAGCTATGCCGGACAGTACTACCGTCGGGACATCGGTAAAGATTTGGTGGACTGATTGAACGCAAACGCAAATCGGTCCAGAAAGTTGGCTTACTTCTCGCCTGCCTTTTGATGCTTGCGCATTTCGCCAATCCAGTACAGCAAGCCGCCGGCAATGGTCAAGGAGAACAACAGATTGGGGATGTTGCCCGCGAAAGGAACCAACTCCAAGGTCCAGTGGAGAAAATCTCCCAAAGCTTCAAATACAGTGCGCAACGGCATGGCGAAATTCTTTAAATTTCAACAAAGATAAGATGTTAACCGGCTTCTTCAAAAGCAATAAACCCATTGCCGGCCTGCTGCTGGTAATTCTGCCCGGCGCCTTGCTGCCTGCATTGGCAGTGGCACAGCCGCGCCCGAGTTGGGAGACTGTTCTGCTGGCGGTGAGTACGGGACTTTTGGCCGGATTGGTCAATTTGTTTTTGATCTACCGAAGCGGCTACTTAAAAACTACTTTTTTGTTGGGCTGGTCCTGGTGGGTGGTGGCCATTGGACTGAGCTCCAGCGGTACAGGATTGAGTTGGGTCGATTTATTGGCCTCCTCTTTGGTGATGGTAAGCACCGGTTTTGTATTCACTTTGCACCAACCGGTTGGACATAAAGATACCGTTGCTTTAAACGTCGGATTGTTGGGTGCCTTGTCCA
Organism: uncultured Owenweeksia sp.; assembly: GCA_964464855.1. GTDB lineage: Bacteria > Bacteroidota > Bacteroidia > Flavobacteriales > Schleiferiaceae > CAMDTE01. Next base: position 11,349 of record CAYXHJ010000004.1, read on the forward strand.
GTTGGGTACATCCGGATGCAACCGTAGTCCTACCCTTAGCGTGGTTGGGAATGGGGATTTACGGGCACCTGAATCTTCGGCGCGTTTTCTTGACGCTACTTCCTGCCCTAGGTACTTGGGCACTTTTGTATCCCCTCGCGGCACATTTTCCGGAGATTCTTCAACCCCAAACCGTTCCGTCCTTTTTTGACGCCAATGCCTATCCCGAAAAGCTTCCCGTTGGTTGGATATGGGCGGGAATCTCCTTTTTGCCCATTTTGGGGCAATCCATTGCGGCGTTGTCCAAGGCTAAATTGGTCAAACGGCACGCCATTCAATTTTCTTTGGCTTCCGTATTTCTTCTGTTGGTGTGGGCGATCGTGCTGCCTTCGGCCTGGGTTTGGCTTCCCGGTGCATTGTCGGTTCCTGTGGCATTACTCACCTCCAACGCTTTGGATTATACCCAGCGCGGCTGGATACGTTCTCTTTGGATTTGGGGGTATTTGCTGGCCGCGCTTTGGGCCGCGTGGGGAGCCCAAGTAGACCTCAGTTTCCTTCCGGCAGAAATAGCTTTTTGAGCTCTGTTGCCTCCTCAGGCTGCATTTTGCCTGCCAGAATAAGTGCCAACTGACGCCGGCGCAACGCACCGTCGAACCGCTGTTTTTCCAATTCCGTCTCCGGCTCAATGGGAGGTACCGATATGGGATTGCCCAACTGATCTACCGCAACGAACGTATAAATAGCTTCGTTGCAACGAATTACGTTACCCTGCCCGCGTTGATCCTCCATGAAAACATCAACAAAAACTTCCATGGAAGAAGAAAACGCGCGCGAAACCTTCGCCTCCAACGTAACAATACTTCCAACGGGAATGGCCTGTTTGAACGAAACGTTGTTCACGCTCGCGGTAACCGCAATTCGACGGGAGTGTCGATGAGCGGAAATGGCGGCACAGCGGTCCATCCAACTCAAAAGCTGACCTCCAAACAAATTGTTCAGGTTGTTGGTGTCGTTGGGCAGAACAATCTCGGTCATCACGGTGAGTGACTCCGACGGATGCTTTGCCTTCATGGTTGTGCGTTGCCTCGGAACACCCAAACGGCTGGGAAGGACTTTTTCAATACTCCGCGCTGGGCACGAGCTTCCTCCTCCGTACGGGCCACGTCGGCCGCCACTTTAACGGTTCCCACGTTGGACGGTACAATTTGTGCGTTTTGACCTTGAGCACGCAAGGTTTCCACCAAACGCTCGGCATTGGTGCGATCGCCAAATGCGCCCACCACCAAATAGTATTGATCCTTTGTTCCGGCTGTGGCTTTTACTCCTTTGCTGGACGTTTTGGTTTTTTTCACTGCGGAGGCAGAATCCTCAACTTTGTCCAAGGTTGATGCATCGGACGGTGCTGGTTTGGCACGTTCGGAAGGAGCCGGCTTGGCCCAAACTGCATCCACGCGAGCAGGCTCTTCGGCCGGCTCTGAAACGCGCTCCGGCGTCGGGTTCGATTCCAATACCGGATCAGCCGCAGGTGTTGAAGTAGTTTCGGTTGTCTCAGCGGCAACGGACTCAGATGCTTGGTTGGCCGCCGCAGGTGCTTCAACCTCTTTCTTCGGTGAAGCGGGCTCTTCGAGGGGGGGTTGCGAAAATAAATCCATGGACGGCCACGCTAATTTGGGGAGTCGCATCCACGACGCTTCGTGGAGGACGTTTTGAACATCTTGTTGAAATCCAGGCTTGGTTCCGCCCACGACCAACAGGCCAACGATGCCGGTGAACACGGCCGCCGAGCGAATGGGAGCCAACCACTTTTCCCGGTTGGAACGAATCCGTCGATCCGACACCGGGTGAACGGGCTGGTTGGCACCCTCTTTGGTTTTGAACTCCGGTGTGGACGGAGTAAACGCAGGGTTCTTGCGCTCCACAGATTCCGCCGTGGTCCTTTCGGAGGAGGATGAACGTGTTGGTGATACGGTGGCACGCAAAGCGCGAACCGGTACTTCGTCGACCGGAACCAATACCGGCAATCTGTATATAGGGAGACCGTAGGACTCGGGCAAGAAATTGGCTTCCAACGCGGGTTGAAACACCCACTGAAAACCGCTGCGCAGGGAAAATGCGCCGATGGAATCCAGAAAAACGCGCTCTCCCCGATCCAAACGCACGCGCCACGAGCGGACTACATCGTTTACCCAGCGAGCGGCCTCCGAAGGGGTGCAGGCCTCTACGGATTCAACCTGCCGCAACAGAGCTAATCCCTGCACGGCATCGTTGGGCGCGAACGAGATCCGTCGGGCAGGCGGTAGAAAAAGGCCGGAAACCAACTGAATATCAGCACCATAGGGGCGCACCGAAAACACCCCCCAGCCGGGAACTTCCACAGAGTCGCTGGCACACAGCGCGTGGAAAAGGTGTTGGCCCAAGCGGGCTTCGGTGAGGACGTTTGTTTGCACGGTTTAGAGGTTCCCGCTTACCGGGACTAACAAAGATACGGAATTCCCAACACCCGAAACAATTTGCGCCACAAAAGCCGTCAGACGAATCATCCTGTGTGCTTTGAACGATACCCCCCGGCGACGTACTTTTGTTCAAAATTTAGACCCGTTCTAAACAAGCGGACGGAATTTGCGGTTAATCCCCGTAAAACCGCTGGTTAGCACGGTTTCAAAGCAAACAACTCCTAATCCAAGTCCCACCCCATGGTGCACGTATCCGATGCCGCCGCGCGTCAAATCCAGCGCCTCCTCAGCGAAGAGGGCCGGAGCGACGCATACGTTCGCGTTCGCGTGAAGAGCGGCGGTTGCAGTGGCCTCAGCTACGATTTTGGTTTTGTGGACGCCCCAGAAGAAGGCGACCAAGCGTTTGAAGAACACGGCGTGAAGATGCTCGTGGAAAAAAAGAGTTTGCTCTATTTGTTGGGCACCACCCTGGATTTCAGCGGCGGCCTCAACGGCAAGGGCTTTGTGTTCAACAACCCCAACGCCGCGCGCACCTGCGGCTGCGGCGAATCCTTTGCGGTATGAGCCAAGACGAAATCCTGGAAGGCGTCACCTCCGCCGAGTACAAGTACGGTTTTACCACCGATTTTGAATCCGACAACTTGCCTCCCGGCCTGGACGAGGGCGTCATTCGTGCGCTGTCGGCCAAAAAAAATGAGCCGGAATGGCTGACCGAATGGCGTTTGGAGGCGTTTCGCACGTGGCAGGCCATGGACGAGCCCGAATGGGCGAATGTAAAATACGACAAACCTGATTATCAGGCGATTTCGTACTATTCTGCACCCGTCAAGAAGCAAGTGAACAGCCTGGATGAAGTGGATCCCGAACTGCTGAAGACGTTTGAAAAATTGGGAATCAGCTTAGACGAGCAAAAACGCCTGTCCGGCATTGCCATGGACGTTGTGGTGGATTCCGTGAGTGTGGCCACCACCTTCAAAGCCACCTTGGCCGAAAAAGGCATCATCTTTTGCAGCATTTCCGAAGCCGTTCAGGAACATCCGGAATTGGTGCGCAAGTACTTGGGAACCGTCGTGCCGCGTACGGACAACTTTTTTGCCGCGCTTAACAGCGCCGTATTCACAGACGGCAGCTTTTGCTACATCCCCAAAGGCGTGCGCTGCCCCATGGAACTGTCGACCTACTTCCGCATCAATCAGGCGGGAACGGGTCAGTTTGAACGCACTTTATTGATCGCAGACCAAGGGAGCTACGTATCGTATTTGGAGGGTTGCACCGCACCATCCCGCGACGAAAATCAACTGCACGCTGCGGTGGTGGAGTTGGTGGCGTTGGACGACGCAGAAATCAAGTACTCGACGGTCCAAAACTGGTACCCGGGCGATGCCGAGGGCAAGGGCGGGGTGTTCAATTTTGTGACCAAGCGCGGCATTTGCGAAAAGCGCGCTAAAATATCTTGGACGCAAGTAGAAACCGGTTCCGCAGTAACCTGGAAGTACCCCAGTTGCATTTTGAAAGGTGACGATAGCGTGGGTGAGTTCTACAGCGTGGCCGTTACGAATCACTACCAACAAGCGGACACCGGAACGAAGATGGTCCACTTGGGCAAGCGCACCAAGAGCACGATTGTGAGCAAGGGCATTTGCGCGGGGCACAGCAACGGCAGCTACCGCGGTTTGGTCAAGGTGGGGCCGCGCGCCGAAGGCGCGCGCAACTTCTCCCAATGCGACTCCCTGCTGATGGGCGACGGATGCGGCAGCCACACCTTTCCGTACATCGAAATTCAAAATAAATCGGCGCAAGTAGAGCACGAGGCCACCACCAGCAAAATTGGCGAGGACCAGATCTTTTACTGCAACCAGCGCGGCATGGACACCGAAGCGGCCATCGCCCTGATTGTAAACGGCTACTGCAAAGACGTACTCAACCAACTCCCCATGGAATTCGCCGTGGAGGCCCAAAAATTACTCGCCATCAGCTTGGAGGGATCCGTGGGATAATCCGCGAACCGCCCCATCGAAACAGAAGAAATCATGCTATCCATTCAAAATTTACAGGCCGGTTTGGCCGACGGAACGTCCATCCTGAAGGGCATTAATTTGGAGGTTAAACCGGGTGAGGTTCACGCCATCATGGGTCCCAACGGATCTGGAAAGAGCACTTTGTCCAGCGTCATTGCCGGTCGGGAAGAATACGAAGTAACGGGCGGCGACGTTTTGCTGGACGGCGAATCCATTCTAGACAGCTCACCCGAAGAACGCGCCCACAAAGGGGTCTTCTTGAGCTTCCAATACCCCGTAGAAATCCCGGGCGTCAGCGTCAGCAACTTCATCAAAACGGCCTTGAATGCGCACCGAGCTGCGCGCGGCGAGGAGCCCTTGGAAGCCGCCCTGCTCCTCAAAAAAATGCGCGAAAAGCTGGAGCTGCTGGAAATGGACAAAAGTTTCTTGAGCCGCTCGCTCAACGAAGGATTTTCCGGCGGCGAAAAAAAGCGCAACGAAATCTTCCAAATGGCCATGTTGGAGCCGCGCCTCGCCATTTTGGACGAGACGGACAGCGGTCTGGATATTGACGCGCTGCGCATTGTGGCCCAGGGGGTAAATGCCTTGAAGAGCCCGACCAATGCGGTGGTCGTGATCACCCACTACCAGCGTTTGTTGGACTACATCGTGCCCGACTACGTGCACGTGTTGCTGCACGGAAAAATCGTCAAAAGCGGTACCAAAGATTTGGCGCTGGAATTGGAAGAGCGCGGGTACGACTGGATTAAAAAAGAAAACGCCGGCAAATAATGCGCAACACGTTGCTGAATTTATACGCGGAACACGAGGCTGACTTGGCCCACGAGAGCGGCGATGCGGTTGCAACCAGAAGACGGGCGGCCATCGATCGGTTTGAGGCCCTGGGCTTCCCCACCAAAAAATGGGAATCATGGAAGTACACTTCGCTGAAAACCACCCTCGCCACGGAGTATACCCCTGTACCGCCTTTTGCCTCCGCCAGTCAACATTCCCTGGAGTTTAAGGACCTCGAATCCTATTTTTTGGATGAGTTGGACGCCTACCGCGTGGTCTTTGTCAACGGGGTGTATTCCTCTTGGCTGAGCAGCACCACGCACCAAGGATTGGACGTCTGCACGCTGGGCAGTACCTGGCGCAAATCCCCAGAATGGCTGGCGGAAAACTTTGCCACCTTGGACGCATTGGACGAGCCCTTGGTGCTCCTCAACCGCGCCTTGGCGCGGGAAGGGGCCCTGGTACACGTCCCCAAGAACACCGCCGCAGACAAACCCATTCAAATCTTCTACTTCACCACGGCCGATGAACCTTTGTTTGCACAAGTACGGAACATCGTGGTGGTGGAGTCCGGTGCACGGGTGGAAATCATTGAACGGCACCAGTCCCTCAACGGGAAAGCCCACTGGACCAATGCCGTCACCGAAATTCGTGTAGCGCCCAACGCCCACCTTCGCTACACCAAATTGCAAAACGACGTTTCCACCGCCACGCTCACCGACGCCACATTTGTGCACCAGTCGGCGGACAGCACCGCCGTGGTAAACACCTTCAGCTGCGGCGGAAAACTCACCCGCAACGACCTGCGTTTTCACTTGGCCGGCTCCAATGCCGAAGCACATTTGAACGGATTGACGTTGATTCACGGCGATGAACACGTGGACCACCGCACTTTTGTGGACCACGCGGTACCGCACTGCACCAGCCACGAGGTGTACAAAGGCGTCTACGACGGCCGTTCCCACGGGGTGTTCAACGGGCAAATAATGGTGCGTCCGCAAGCACAAAAAACCCTGGCCTTTCAGCAAAACGACAATTTATTGTTGAACGACCGTGCGCAAGTGGACACCAAGCCGCAGTTGGAGATTTTTGCCGACGACGTCAAATGTTCCCACGGCTGCACCGTGGGCCAATTGGACGCCGACGCCCTGTTTTACCTGCGCGCCCGTGGAATTGCCGAAACCGAAGCCCGAGCCCTACTCATGCTGGCCTTTGCCAACGATGCCTTGGCTCAGGTGGAACTTCCCGCATTGGAACGCAAACTCCACGCATTGATCCACAAAAAGCTCGGCGTTTCGGTGGCCTAATCGCCCCAGGAGGTCATCAAATTCCTTATCTTCGTTGGCTTAAAGAGTGAAAAAGCCAGCAAAATAATGAATGCTTCTTCGTACAAACGCATCAACGACCTGCTCGGTTGGTTGGTGTTTGCCATTGCCAGTGCAACCTACGTACTAACCGTAGAGCCCACCACCAGTTTTTGGGACTGCGGCGAGTACATTGCGACTTCCGTAAAACTGCAAGTGGGACACCCTCCCGGGGCGCCTTTGTTTCAATTGATGGGCGCTGTTGTGGCCAACGTATTGGCGGGTGATGTAACCCAACAAGCCTACTACGTGAACCTGCTGTCTGCGTTCTCGTCCAGCTTTACTATTTTGTTTCTCTTTTGGTCCATTACGGCCATTGCCAAGCGCTTGATTGCGCGCTTAGGCGAGCAGACCCCAGCCCGAACCGTAGCCATTTTTGGTGCTGGCGCCGTGGGTGCACTGGCGTACACGTTTTCCGACTCGTTTTGGTTCAGTGCCGTAGAGGGGGAGGTTTACGCCATGAGCTCCTTCTTCACGGCCTTGGCCTTCTGGGCTGGATTGAAGTGGGAGGCGGCGGTGGACCACGATCCCTACGCCAACCGTTGGTTGTTGCTGGTGGCGTATGCCGTTGGTTTGACCGTGGGCGTACACATTTTGGCTTTCTTGGTCATCCCCGCTGTTGTGATGGTGGTGTACTACAAGCTCTATGAAGAGCGTTCCTGGAAGGGTTTCCTGATTGCAAACACGGTTTCCGTTGCGGTTCTGGCCTTCGTTTTTGCGATCATCATTCCGTTCATTCTAAAAGTATTTGGCTTTTTGGAAATTCAGTCGGTCAACACGATTGGACTTCCCAAAAACAGCGGAACGTTACTGGCCTTCGGCCTGTTCGTAGGCGCCGTGGTGTACGGCATCCAGTGGGCCAAAAAAGCCAACAAGCCCTTGGTGTCGCAAGGCATTCTGGCGGTGGTGTTCATCATGATTGGATACTCCACCTTTTTGACTTTGGCCATTCGTTCCAATACGAATACCCCAATCGACGAGAACAACCCGGAAGACGCCATTTCGCTGCTGGCGTACTACAACCGCGAGCAGTACGGCGACTGGCCCGTCTTGTACGGCCAAAGCTTCAATGCACCGTTGGATCCTCAGCAGCCCTACAAAGACGGCAAGCCCACCTACGCGTACAGCGAGGAAACCGGTAAGTACGAAGTCACCAACGACGGCAAAGCGTCGGTACCCAACTACGACAAGCGGTACATCGGCTTCTTCCCGCGGATGTGGTCGGATCAGTCGGACCACGTGCAGAACTACTTGAGCTTGATGAAGATTGCGGACAAAGAGGCCCCAATATCTTTTGGAAGGCACTTTGCGTTCTTCGTAAAGTACCAAATTGGCCAATTGTGGTTCCGGTACTTCATGTGGAACTTTGCCGGACGCCAAAACGACGAGCAAAACCGCTACGAATTCACCAAAGGAAACTGGATTACGGGCATTACCTTCTGGGACGAAGCGCGCTTGGGTCCGCAGGACAACCTGCCCGGCTTCTTGAAGAACAACCCAGCCCGGAACGTGTACTACGCCCTTCCGCTCATCTTGGGCTTGGTGGGTCTCTACTTCCAGTTCTCCAAAGACAAGGACCACACCTGGGTTCTGACTTCCTTGTTCCTGTTTACGGGCATTGCGGTTGCGGTCTACACGAACCAAAAGCCCTTCGAACCGCGCGAGCGGGACTACGCCTTTGTGGGATCCTTTTACGTCTTTGCGATTTGGATTGGCTTGGGTGTAGTGGCCTTGGTGGAATGGTTGGGCAAGTTGCGTTCTACCGCAACAGCCGCCTTAGTTACTGCAGCGATGCTCGTGGCCGTTCCCGGCCTGATGGCCCAGCAAAACTGGGACGATCACAACCGTTCCAATCGGTACACCGCACGGGACATTGCCAAGGCCTATTTGGACTCCTGCGAAAAGAACGCCATTCTCTTCACCAACGGAGACAACGACACCTTCCCCCTATGGTACGTACAAGAGGTAGAAGGCTACCGAACGGACGTGCGCATCGTGAACCTATCACTGCTCAATACGGACTGGTACATCGACATGATGAAGCGCAAATACTACGAAGGCGCGCCGGTGCCCTTCCGCTTTGAAAAGAGCCAGTACGTGCAGGGCACGCGCGACGTACTTTTCTATCAAGACATTGGCGTACAAGGACGTTGGTACATTGAAGACTTCTTGAATTGGACGCGTCGGGACGATGCTGCCACCAAGTTCACGGCCTACCAAGGAACCGAGGCACCGAAGCAATTCTCCTTCTTCCCTCAGAAGAAATGGCGCATTCCGGTCAACAAAGACCAGGTGCTTAAAAACAAGGTGGTGCCCGCAGACCAAGCGGACCGTATTTTGGAATACATCGATTGGGATTGGGGGTCCAGCGTCATCTCCAAGCGCGATTTGATGTTGATCGATCTGTTGGCCAACAACGATTGGTCCCGTCCGATTTACTTCAGCACCACGGTGGGCTCCTCCGCCAGCGGATTCTTCTGGCTGACGCCGTACTTCCGTTTGGAAGGTTTGGCCTACCGTTTTGTTCCCGTGAAGAGTTCCACACCGGAAGGTTCGTACGACTTTGGCGACGTAAACGCCGAGGCTTGCTACAACCTGATGGTGAACCCCAAGAACGAGGCCGGCAAATTCCAGTACGGCAACATGGAAGATCCCAACGTTTATTTGGACGAAACCAACCGTCGTTTGTGCTTCAACCTGCGCACCACGTTTGGCCGTGCCGCTTCCACGTTGGCCATCCAAGGCCAAAACGAAAAGGCCATCAAAATGCTGGACTTTGGCATGCAAAAGATGCCGGTGGAGCGCTTTGGGTACGACTACTTCCTGCTCAGCATGATTGAAGGCTACTTCCGTGCCGGAGCAAAAGACAAAGCCAATAAATTGGTGGACGGTTTTGCCGCTACCTTGGACGAGAACCTCAACTACTACACTCAGTACCGCGGTGCCAAGCGCGCATTTGTGTCCCAAGACATCGAAGGCGATTTGCAGTACTACCAAATGCTGGTTCGGTTGTCGTCGGCCTACAACGGTGGTAATTTTGATCCGGCCAAAATGCAAAGCGACCCGCTGTTTGCGCGCTACGCGGAGCAGGCCTCCAAATTCCAATAAGGCGCGCACCGCGCGCCAACATTAATAAGGGGCCCGGCGCTTGCGCGCCGGGCCCCTTTGTTTTGGCCCTTACCGCGCCGTGCGCACCTCCTACTGGTGCTGAAAACCTTGCGCCTTCAGCTCCACCTCTTGACCGGAATTCAACACCAACCAGCGTTGCGGGGACTCCGTCAGGTGGCCTATGGCCGTGAGGTTGGGATTGCCCTTGATTTTGTCCCAGTCGGCCAGCGGAACCGTGAAGAGCAATTCGTAATCCTCGCCGCCGTTCAGCGCCGCCGTAATGGGATTGATGCCAAACTCCTCCGCCAAGCGAATGACCGTGGGGTCCATGGGGATTTTTGCTTCAAAAAGCTTGCAGCCCAGACCGGAGGAGTCGCACAGGTGCAAAACCTCGGACGAGAGACCGTCGGACACATCGATCATTGACGTTGGGCGCACGTCCAAATCACGGAGCAGCTTGATCATGTCTACCCGTGGCTCCGGCTTCAATTGGCGCTCCAAAACGTACTCGTGGCCCTGAAGTTCCGGCTGCAGGTTGGGGTTGGCTTGCCAAGCAGCTTTCTCTCGTTCAAGTACTTGCAAACCCAAATAGGCCGCGCCCAAATCCCCCGTCACCACCAACAAGTCCGTGGCAGAAGCGCCGGACCGACGCACAGCAGTACCCCGTTGCGCGTGGCCGATGGCCGTAACGGACAAAACCAAGCCGGTTTGGCTGGAGGTGGTGTCCCCCCCAACCAAGTCCACGCCGTAGCGATCGCACGCCAAGTACAGGCCGTGGTAGATTTCTTCCAACGCCTCCACGGGAAAGCGGTTGCTGACGGCCAAGCCCACCAACAATTGCGACGGCGTCGCGTTCATGGCGCATAGGTCGGACAGATTGACGGCCGCTGCCTTATAGCCCAAATGCTTGAGGGGCGTATACGAAAGATCAAAATGCACCCCTTCCAACAAGAGGTCTTTGCTGACCAGTACTTCGGAATCGGGTCCAAAATCCAGCACGGCGGCATCGTCTCCCACCCCCAAAACGGACGTGGGGTTTTTCAAGGAAATCGCTTCCGTGAGGCGCTGAATCAGCCCGAACTCGCCCAAAGCGGACAACGGGGTTTTTTGGGGAGTCGGTTCTTCTATCATGGCACAAATTTCGCACTACCTTTGCATTAAATTTCAACCCATGGCTCAGAAATATCAAGCCCAAATTGACGCGTTCATGGATACCGTGCGCCAGCGCAACGGAAATGAACCGGAATTCTTGCAGGCCGTTCACGAAGTGGCCGAATCCGTTATTCCTTTTATTGAGGAAAACCCCAAGTACAAGACCGCCAAGATCTTGGAACGCATTGTGGAGCCCGAGCGCACCATTTTGTTCCGCGTGCCCTGGACCACAGACAGCGGCGAGGTCATGGTGAACCGCGGCTACCGCGTGGAGTTCAACAGCGCCATCGGCCCCTACAAAGGCGGTTTGCGCTTCCACCCCACGGTGAACCTGTCCGTCTTGAAGTTCTTGGGCTTCGAGCAAATCTTCAAAAACTCCTTGACCACGTTGCCCATGGGCGGCGGTAAGGGTGGATCCGACTTCGATCCCAAAGGAAAATCCGACGCCGAAGTGATGCGCTTTTGCCAGTCCTTCATGACGGAATTGGCCCGCCACATCGGTCCCGATACGGACGTACCCGCCGGTGACATCGGCGTGGGCGGACGCGAGATCGGCTACATGTTTGGCCAGTACAAGCGTTTGCGCAACGAATTTACCGGCGTTTTGACCGGTAAGGGTCGCAACTGGGGCGGTTCTTTGATCCGTCCGGAAGCAACCGGCTACGGTACCGTGTACTTTGCACAGGAAATGTTGGCCACCAAAGGAATGGACTTCAAAGGCAAAACCGCCGTGGTTTCCGGTTCCGGCAACGTCGCTCAGTACGCCGTTGAGAAGCTGAACGAATTGGGCGCCAAGGTTTTGACCATGTCCGACTCCTCCGGTTACATCATCGACCAAGACGGCATTGACGCCGACAAATTGGCCCACGTGATGGAAATCAAGAACGTGAAGCGCGGCCGCATCAGCGAATACACCGCCAAATATCCGAACGCGAAGTTTGTGGCCGGCAAAACCCCTTGGGGCGAGGCGTGCGACATGGCCTTCCCGTGCGCAACGCAAAACGAATTGAACGGCGACGACGCCAAGGCCCTGATCGCCAATGGCGTGAAGTGCGTTGCTGAAGGTGCCAACATGCCTTCTACGCCAGAGGCCATTGAAGCTTTTGCTGCTGCGCGTGTGCTGTTCAGCCCGGGCAAGGCGTCCAACGCCGGTGGTGTAGCCACATCCGGATTGGAAATGTCCCAAAACTCCTTGCGTTTGTCTTGGACGCGCGAGGAGGTAGACGGACGTTTGCACCAAATCATGAAAGACATCCACGCCTCCTGCGTGAAGTTCGGTGCCCGCGAAGACGGTTCCATCGACTACGTTAAAGGCGCCAACTTGGCCGGCTTCGTGAAAGTTGCCGACGCCATGTTGGATCAAGGTCTGGTTTAATCCTTCGGCCGCCGGTTCGCCGGCGGCACGAAGCGCCGTACCTTCGGAACATGAATGCGTTCCGGAACCCCCAAGCCCACCGGAAGGTGGGCTTTTTTTGTGGCCTAAAGCGGGCCTTTTTAGGCGTTGCTCTGCTGGCGCTTGCCCCTACCGGTTGTACCTACTACGGGACCACCGTGGGCTTGGAACAACTGAACGAACAAGTCCGCCCCCGCTACGTGCGCTACCGTCTGGAACGCGAACCCTTCACCGGATACGTCACGACGGATACCAGCCGCTTTCGCACCAAGGACGGGCTGAAAAACGGCATGGAACGCGTGTACTACCCCAGCGGCTCCTTGCGCCGCGAAATCAACTGGAAAAACGGCCTGCGCCACGGAAC
>CAYXHJ010000005.1:0-12071 GCA_964464855.1 uncultured Owenweeksia sp.
AAACCAAAAGGGGCTGTCTCGCAGTGAGGCAGCCCTTTTTTTTTGTTGTGTGATTTAATTCAACCCCAGAAAAGGCCATGGCGTCTTTAGCGGGCCGGAGTCAATACAGAAATGTGTCGTACGGGAAACGCACCGCGTGGAGCGTGCTGACCAAGCCGTAGAGGGCGTCTTTGAGGCCGTCGAAGTTGTCTTTTTGGGTGGCGGAAATGAAGACGGCTTGGCCCTGGGCCCGGTCTTCCCAGGCGCGTTTCACCGCGTCCAAGGCGCCGGGCTCGGCCGCCTGTTGGAAGGCGTCCACCTTGTTGAATACCATCAAGATGGGCTTGTCCCGGGTGTCCAGTTCGGCCAAAATCAAATTTACGGAAGCGATGTGGTCTTCGTACGCCGGGTGCGCCAAATCCACCACGTGCACCAAGACGTCGGCCTCGCGCACTTCGTCCAACGTGGACTTGAAGGATTCCACCAGCTGGGTGGGGAGCTTGCGGATGAAACCGACGGTGTCCGACAGCAAAAAGGGCAGGTTGCCAATGACCACTTTGCGCACGGTGGTGTCCAAGGTGGCAAACAGCTTGTTTTCCGCCAGCACCTCGCTCTTGCTGAGCGCGTTCATTAAGGTGGACTTCCCCACGTTGGTGTAGCCCACCAAAGCCACGCGGATCAAGGCGCCGCGGTTGCCGCGTTGGGTGGCCATTTGGCGGTCAATCTTCTCCAATTTTTCCTTCAGCCACGCAATCCGCTGTTGGATGATCCGACGGTCCGTTTCGATTTGGGTTTCTCCCGGTCCGCGCATCCCAATACCGCCTTTTTGGCGTTCCAGGTGCGTCCACATGCGGCTCAATCGCGGCAGTAGGTACTGGTACTGCGCCAACTCCACCTGCGTCCGGGCGTAGGAAGTTTGGGCTCGGGCCGCAAAAATGTCCAAAATCAAGTTGGTGCGGTCCATCACCTTGATTTCAAACAGGCGCTCAATATTCTTCAGCTGCGACGGCGTCAATTCGTCGTCAAACAGCGCCAAATCAATGTTGTGTTCTTGGATGTAGGCGTGGATTTCCTCCATTTTACCGGACCCCAGAAAGGTGTAGGAGTCCGGCTTGTCCATTTTTTGGGTGAACCGGGCCACGGTGGTGGCACCGGCCGTTCGCGCCAAAAAGTCCATTTCGTCCAAGTACTCCTCAACCTTTTCTTCCGGTTGCAGGCGGGTAATGGCTCCGATCAGGATGCACCGCTCTTCGCGGTCTTCCCGGGTTTGGCGTTCAATCATGCAGGGCGGCGGGTATCAAAAGAGGCGTTCCCACGGAATGCGGGAAAGGATGAGCAACAAGCCAATGCCCATCCACCACGTGCGCGTGAAAAACGCAGCGGCGTCGGGCTGTTTTTTGGATTTGGAGTAACCCACGGTGATCAAGGCAATTCCAATGAGGTTCACGGTGATGTGTTCCACGGCGAACCAGCGCAAATCCGCATTTTTCATGACCTCCGCGGTGTTGGTGGTCAATTGCTCAAACCAGGGGCCCACAAAGTACAGCGCCAAGCCAAAAAGGAGTTGCAGGTGGCCAAAGATCAACGCAAAAAGTGCGGTCCGACGGTCCCACGCATTTTGTTGGGTGCGCTTGAGCAGCCATCCGTGTTTGGCCATGGCTACAGCGGCAACGGCGGCTACCAAAAAGAGGTACGCAAAAAGGCGGTGGGTGTGCAGCAATCCGGTGTACATGAGGCAATAACGTTACAGCCTTTCGGCTTGGGTTTGACGGTATGAAGTTACGGCAAAGGTGCGATGCGCGCCACCGTACCGAAGGGAAGTCTTTTTCCGTGGGGGTCTTCTGCGTAGTGTTCCACCAGGGCGGCGCTGCGTCCAAAATGCAAGGTCAGCAAGGTGTGCGCCACCACGGCGCTCAACCCCATGGAATACAGGTTCAAAACCACAAAACCGTTGGGTTCCAGCAGCTGGGCGCAGTCCCGCAGCAACCCGTCTAAGTGGTCTTCCAAAATCCACTTTTCGCCGTCTGGGCCGCGGCCGTAGGCCGGCGGATCCAACACAATGCCGGCGTAGCGGTTGCCGCGTTTGGCTTCGCGCCGCACAAAGGCCGCGGCGTCTTCCACCACCCAGCGAATGGCGCTCAATCCGGAAGCGTCTTGGTTTTGACGTCCCCAGTCCACCACCTTGCGCACGGAGTCCACGTGGGTAACTTCTGCGCCGGCCGCGCGCGCCGCCAAGGAAGCGCCGCCGGTGTAGGCAAATAAATTCAGCACCTTGGGAGCGCTTGCGGCCCCGCCCAGGCTGCGCACCGCGCCGTAAATCCATTCCCAATTCTCGGCTTGCTCCGGAAAGAGCCCAATGTGCTTGAAGCCGGTTCGCTGCAGGGAAAACCGCAGTTTGTGGTCCTGCAAGGCGTAGCTCACGTCCCACCGTTCCGGGGTTCCGGGTGCCACCGTCCACAAACCCTTGTCCGGGCTGTCTTTGGATCGCGAGAAGGTGGCTTGAGCGCGTTTTTTCCATTCCGACGCCTCCAAAGAGGGCGCCCAAACGGCTTGCGGCTCCGGCCGCGCCAAGACCAACGGCCCAAAGCGCTCCAGTTTGTACTCGTTGCCGCAGTCCAACAGGGCGTAGTCTTTCCAGCGATCGGCCGTTGCCAGGCCAATGTTCACGGGGGCAGCCGATGCGTGCTTCATGCCGCTCAGCGGGTACGGCGTTCGTTGTAGTACGCCTGCGTTTCTTCCGACGGATTGAAGTACCCAAAGGCCACTTGCGGGTAGTGCTTCCGCACCAATTCCTGCAACTTCAATACCCCCAAAGGTTCGGGGTCCGGTTCCAGCCGTACTTTTTTGAAGTACCAGTCCGGGTCAATGGTGAAGTTCCGCCACTGAATCATGCTCAGGTCTGTTGATTCAATCAACCGCTGCAGGGCCTCCCATTCCGCGCGGGCATCCGTCACCCCCGGGAACACAAAGTAGTTGATGCTGGCCCAACCGCCGTGTTTGCGCACCACCT
The DNA here is from genome assembly GCA_964464855.1 of uncultured Owenweeksia sp. Lineage (GTDB taxonomy): Bacteria > Bacteroidota > Bacteroidia > Flavobacteriales > Schleiferiaceae > CAMDTE01. The sequence goes on from CAYXHJ010000005.1 coordinate 2,990, forward strand.
TCAGGCTTTCCACTAGGTCTTCAAACGCGTAGTTCCGAGGAAGGTAGTAGTTGGTGTACCAGTCCTTCCGGGCGGAGTTCATGCTCACGCGGATGCTCTGCAACCCCGCTTGGCACAAGGCTTCCACGGCGTCGGGCTTGGACCCGTTGGTGTTCATGTTGATGATGCCCTTGGAGGTTTGGGCGCGAATTTTTTGGATGGCCTGCACCAAGGTTTCCCAAACGAGCAGGGGTTCGCCTTCGCAGCCCTGACCAAAAGAAACAATGGGGTAGGGGGCGGACTCCAGGTGGTACAACGCCATCTCCGCAATTTCGTTGGGGTCCGGGATGAACTTCAACCGAAAGTGGGCGCTGTGGACGTCCTCGTCCTCCTGCAGGGAGATGCACCCCAGGCAGGTGGCGTTGCACGCGGGCGACGCCGGCACGGGGCATTCCCAGCGGGTCAAAAAGAAATTTTGGGCGGCACGGCAGCTGTAATCGCTGGCGCAGTTTTCCGCCAGATGCTCCACCACGCGGTTGGCGGGGAAGCGCTTCCGCATTTGGTCGATGGACCGATCCACCAGGGGCTGGTGAAACTGGCTGACGTCTTGGCGCAGGTCCGGATCTACCCGAACGGCGGTGGTCCAAAAGCGGTCGTTGAACCAACCCACGGCGGTATAGGCGTAGAGCGGCAGGATGGGCGCCGTTCCGCGCTTTTCGTAGGCCGCCAAATACGTTTGACTGTGCGCCGGGCTGATGAATGCCGCCACGGCCTCGGTTCCTTCGTACGGCTCAATTTTGCCGGACTTGGGATTCCAACCCAGGGGTACGCGTCCGGGCAAAAAGAAGAATTCACTTCCTTCCGGCAGCGGGATGAAGTCTTCCGGTTGCAAAACCACAGGGGTTTTGCCCGATCGGCCCACGCAGCGCCAGGTTTCGTGTTCTACAATTTCACCTTCCGCATCCGCAAAGAGCATGAACGGAACTTCCGCCGGATGTTCCACCGGTCGGGCTTGAAAAAGGGGTGAGGTTGCCAATTCCGCCATGCAGCAAAGGTAGTTGGCCTCAGCGATTTCGCTTCCACCAAGGGGCGGAACTCTTGTTGGCGTCTGTGCCCGCGGCATTGCTGCCGCCGTCGGCCCGGTTGGGGCGCTCGGAAGATCCCCCCGTGCGGCCGTCGGCCCGCCCTACGGGCCGGCCTCCTCCGCGCGATTCACCTCCGCGCGCTTCGCCTCCGCGCGCTTCGCCTCCGCGGTATCCGCCGCCGCCGTTGCCGGCCGCGCTACCACCGCGGTTGGACGATCCGCCCGACGCAGATTTGGAGCGGTTGCCGCCGTTGTTACCACCGCCGTTGTTGCCACCTTTGCCCTTTCCCTTTCCGGGGCCGCGCGGTTCGCGCGGCGGACGCGGCGGCTCAGGAGCCTCCTGAGGCAGTGCCGCACCGGGCTGGTACGGATGCGTAGCGTCCACCGGGATGTCTTGGCGGATCAACTTTTGGATGTCCTTCAAGAAGGGAAGCTCCTCGCGGTCCACCAAAGACCAAGCAATTCCGCTGTTGCCCGCACGACCGGTACGTCCAATGCGGTGCACGTACGTTTCCGGAATGTTGGGAATTTCAAAATTGATCACGTGCGTCAGCTCGTCAATGTCAATACCGCGTGCCGCAATGTCTGTGGCCACCAGAACGCGCGTGGTGCGGTTCTTGAAGTTGCCCAACGCATTTTGGCGGGCAGACTGGCTCTTGTTGCCGTGAATGGCCTGGGCGGTGATGCCGTTGTTCACCAAGTCCTTAACCACCTTGTCCGCGCCGTGTTTGGTGCGGGTAAACACCAAGATGGACGGCACTTCGGGCGCCACTTCTTTCAGCAAATGGCGCAGCAAGAAGCGCTTTCCTTTTTGGTCCACCTTGTAAACCGTTTGGCTCACTTTTTCGGCCGTCGAGGACACGGGAGCCACAGACACGCGCACCGGCTGGTGCAGCAGGGTGTCCGATAACTTCACCACTTCCGACGGCATGGTGGCGGAGAAGAACAGGGTTTGGCGCTTGGAAGGCAATTTGGCAATGACTTTTTTCACGTCGTGAATGAAGCCCATGTCCAGCATGCGATCTGCCTCATCCAAGACAAAATGGGTCAAATGACGCAAATCAACGTGTCCTTGGCTCATCAAGTCCAGCAATCGGCCGGGAGTGGCCGTCACCAGGTCTGCACCCCTGCGGAGCGCGTCTACTTGAGGTTGTTGGCCGACGCCGCCAAAGATTACCGAATGGCGCAGCGCGAGGTTGCGTCCGTACGAGGCAATGCTTTCGTCAATTTGCAAGGCCAATTCCCGTGTGGGGGTGAGGATCAAGACCCGGATGGGCCGCGGTCCGCGCGCTTCCGGAACGTGCATCAGGTGCTGCAAGATGGGCAACGTAAAGGCCGCCGTTTTGCCGGTTCCGGTTTGTGCGGTTCCCAACAGGTCACGGCCTTCTAGGGCCGGGGGAATGCTTTGGGCTTGGATGGGAGTGGGGGTGGTGTACCCTTCGTGGGCCAGGGCCTCCAACAGGGGAGCGGCCAGGCCGAGTTCAGAAAATGAATTCAAAAGATGATGGTGAAGACAGGCCGGTCAATCGGCGGAATATCGGGGTTATTGAGTTCCTTTTTGGTGCTGCGCGGCCCTTCGGGTGTATTGACACCGCCAGCAGGATCGAAAGTACAAAGGTACAGCAAATTATTTTGAGGCCTTTCCGGAGCGTGCAGCGCTCTGACTGGGCGGTCGAACAATCAGCCGGATGATGTTCTTGTGGGAGAAGTACTTCATGGCCCAGTTGAACAACACCACCAGTCGGTTTTTGAACCCAATCAAGGAAACGAGGTGCACCACCATCCAGAGGTACCAAGCCACCAAGCCCTGGAAGCGAAGTTTGCCCACCTCCACCACGGCCTTGTTGCGGCCAATGGTGGCCATATTGCCTTTGTCCACGAAGCGGAACGGATGCGCGGGCGCCGCGTTGGTCGCCAAGAGCAGCAGGTTTTTGGCCAGAACCTCCGCTTGCTGAATGGCTACCGGGGCCACCATGGGGTGGCCGCTGGTCCCTACGAAAGCTACGTCGCCCACGGCAAAGACATTGGTAACGCCATCCACCTGAAGGAAGTCGTTGACAGACAAGCGATTCGCGCGGGTGTAAACGTTTGCAGGAAGGCCGGGGACTGCGGCGCCCATGACTCCGGCAGACCAAATGACGGTGCGCGACCGCAAGGATTCGCCGGTGGACAGCGTCAGCATTTCGCCGTCGTAGTCCAGCACGCGTTGTCCCAAGCGCAGTTGAACCCCCATGGAGCGGAGGTAGTCTTGCGCCACGTGGGATGATTTTTCCGAAAAGCTGGCCAGCACGCGGGGCCCCGCCTCAATCAAGGTGATTTGCATGGTTTCCGCGTCCACCTCTTTGTACTCTTCGGCCAAAATATTCTTGCGAATTTCCGCCAGGGCACCGGCAACTTCCACACCCGTGGGTCCGCCGCCCACAATCACAAAATTCAACGCAGACCGACGGTCGTCGTCCTGCAAATACAGGGCGTCTTCAAATTCCTGCAGGAAGTCCGAGCGAATGTCCAAGGCCTGGGAAATGGACTTCAACTGCAGCGAATTGCGCTCCAGGGCCTCGTTTCCAAAGAAATTGGTTTTGGAACCGGTGGCCACCACCAAGTAATCGTAAGCAAAAATACCTTGATCCGTGTGGATGTGCTGTACTTGGGTGTCCACGGACTGCACCACCGCTTTCCGGAAGGCCACGTTGGGAATTTTGGCGATTTTCCGGCGGTAGGGGAAGCCGATGTTGTCCGGCGCCAAGGATCCGGTGGCCACTTGGTACAGGAGCGGTTGAAAGGTGTGGAAGTTGTTTTGGTCGATTAAGAGTACTTTGACCGGTTGCTTCGCCAATTTTTGAATCAGGGTGATGCCGGCGAAACCGCCACCCAATACCACTACGGTTGGTCCGGGAAGGGCGTCTAAGCCAGTGGATACAAGATTTGCCATGCTTTTTGTTCGTGTCGCAAAGGTCGCCTTAGACAGCGAGTACTTGCACAGCAACTCGTGCAAAAATTACACCACTTGGTCTTTTTGCTTTTACTTTAGCACGGTTGTTGCTGCAACGCCTCAGCCGATCTGCCCTTCCATGAGATTAATTCACCTCCGCGCTTTGCCTTTTTGGGCCCTATTCTTGGGAGCTGTACTGCCCATTCTTGCACAAAAGAGCAGAGTAACAATCCAGTTGGATACGGCGCAATCCCAGGACTTGGATGAGGTGGTGGTGGCCGGTTCGCGTTGGAGCCAAGCGATGAATCACCTGCCGTCGCAAGTGGACGTGGTCAGCAAAAAAAACATTGCTCAGTTTCAGCCGCAAACGGCAGCGGATTTGTTGGGGTTGTCCGGTAAGGTATTCATTCAGAAAAGCCAGCAGGGCGGTGGAAGTCCCATGATTCGGGGGTTTGCCACCAATCGACTGATCTACACGGTGGATGGGGTTCGCATGAACACGGCCATTTTCCGAAGCGGTAACATTCAGAACGTTATTAATTTAGACCCTTTTGCCACAGAGCGAACCGAGGTTGTTTTTGGTCCGGCCAGCGTGGTATACGGCAGCGACGCGGTAGGTGGGGTGATGGCGTTTACCACGTTGCAGCCGCATTTTGGCAGCGTCGTCGGTGGAAATGTTGATTTTCGATTTTCCTCGGCCAACCGAGAACAGACGGCCCATGCCGATGTGTCCTACGGCGGCAAGCGTTGGGCAGCGGTGACCAGCTTGAGTCGGTGGGATTTTGATCACCTTCGCCAAGGTTCCAAGGGACCGTCGGACTACGTGAAACCCTTCTACGTGTTGCCGGGTTTGGAGGGAGATTCCGTGGTGCTGCAAAGCGATTCGAACCTGCAAATTCCAACGGCGTACCGCCAGTGGAATTTTATGCAGAAGGTGGCGTTTCGGCCGTCGGACCGTTGGAAGCTGGAATATGCGTTGCACCATTCCCAGACTTCCGCGTACGGACGTTACGACCGCCACAACCGCATGCGGAATGGATTGCCGCGCTATGCAGAGTGGGAGTATGGCCCCCAATTGTGGACCATGCACCTGTTGAGTGCCCAACATTTGAAAAAAACGCGCTGGTACGACCAAGCTTCGTACCGTGCAGCCGTTCAAACATTTGCCGAGTCGCGCATCGACCGCAGCCTGAACAAGCCGGACCGCACCGTGCAGTCCGAATACGTTACGGCGTATTCGCTCAACGCGGATTTCACACGGGCTTGGAGTCTTCGGCATCGGCTTTTTTATGGATTCGAAGGAGTTTTGGACGATGTGCGATCGGCAGGTGAAGTAGTTCATTTGAATACAGACTCAACCGAACCTCATTTTTCACGGTACCCGCAATCCTCGTGGTATTCCGTGGGTGTTTACGCGAGCCACGAGTGGAACGCGTCCCCAAAAACCACGGTCACTTCCGGATTGCGCCTCAACGCCGTGGGCTTGGACGCGGACTTTACCTCGCAATTGGCCTATTTCCCGCTGCCGTTTGCGTCGGCTCAGGTGCGCGACGAAGCCTTCACGGGCAGTTTTGGGGTGGCCCACCGCCCCAATGCGCACTGGACGTTGAAGGCCAACGCCGGCACGGCGTTTCGTTCGCCGAACGTGGACGACATGGGTAAGATTTTTGACTCTTCCCCCGGTATGGTGGTGGTTCCCAACGATCAACTGAAGTCCGAGTACGCCTACAACGCAGACGTGGACATCGCGTGGAAGTCTTCCGCCGGCGTGAAGGTTGATTTTGCCGGCTACGCTACCCTGTTGGAGGGCGCATTGGTTCGTCGGCCCACTACCCTGAATGGGGAGGACAGTATTCTGTACGATGGGGAACTCAGCAGGGTGGAGTCCATCCAAAACGCGGCGGTTGCTCGTGTGGCGGGGCTACATATGGCAGCCGAGGTGCCGCTCGCTTCCACGCTGTTGGCCTACGCATCGGTCAACGTGCAGGACGGTACGGAGGTGATGGACGACGGGACGGTTTCTGCCGCGCGCCACGCCGCACCGGTGTTTGGCACGTCGCGGTTGACGTTCCGCAAAAACCGACTGCGCGCGGACGCCTACGTGAACTTTCAAGGGGCTCGCGTGCACGATCGCTTGGCGGTAGAAGAGCAAGCCAAGACGGAAATTTACGCCAAGGACGCCAACGGCAAAACGTACAGCCCGGCTTGGTATACGGCAAACGTACGCGCCACCTACACGACTAAATCTGGTTTGCGGGCGCAGGTGGGGTTGGAAAACCTAACGGACGTTCGCTACCGTCCCTACAGCTCCGGGGTTTCCGGTGCGGGTAGAAACTTGGTGGTAGCGCTGCACGTGCAGTTTTAACACTTTTCTATTTTCGTATTTTTTGGGCGGCAGCGGCTCCCCCAGGGAGCCGCTGCTCGTTACAACCAGACCGTCCAACCGGCCACGGCCCATTGCGCGTATTTGCCCAGACCCGGAGCGGGGAAGCTGTCGTTGAAGGACAAAAATTGACGCGTTTCCAGACGCAGCAGGGCGCGGGAATGCGGCTGGTAGTTGAGGGTTAGGCCTCCGGACGCGGTGCGGAATCCTGGATAACCTTGGAGATAGGGCGTCACCACTTGGTTGGGGTCGTGGAAGTACTCCAGCCGGCCGGACAAGCTCCAGTTTTTGGCCAAGGGGGCCTGCACTTGGGCGTTTGCCTGGCCCCAGTAGCCTTGCCCGGCTTGGTGGCCCAGGTAGGCGTCTGCCGTGGCTTTCCAGCCTTTAGGGCCCTGGTAAATCGCGTAAAAGTCTGCAAACAATCGACGCGTGGCGCTGCTGGGGAACAACTGTTTCTGTTCTTTTCCGACAAAGCCCACGGCGTTCAACAACCAGCGCGTGTTGGGGCGGTATTCCCAGTGAATCACCCCGGCCATTCCGGGCGTTTGGTCCTGCATCTGTTGCCATCCGTTCACGGCATATACCGCGACGGTGGATTTCTCGCCCAGCCCAGCCGTCAGTTTCATGCCCTGCAGGTAGTAGGGAACGTATTCTGCGGAAAAGGACCGCAGGTACATGAGGTGGTCTTTGGACAGCGCACTCTCGTTGGTGAAGGGGGAGCCCAGGACGCCGCCGTCCAGCCACAGGTTGGCCTTGGGGTGGAGTTTGATGCCGGCATTGCCCTCCAGCAGTGGAAGTTCGCCTGGGGCGTAGTTGGATTGCACATAAGTGCCCCAGGCAGGCATGAGTCGGGCCCGAACGGTTCCGTCGTTGTACCGAACGTCAATGGCGGCCACATTCAGCGCAAACTGATTGAGCCGATTGGAGGACACGAAGTAGGGAAAAGCAGCGCCTCCCACGAGGTTGGACGTCCCCGAATAGGCGTCCAAGTAGGCTCCAACCGTCAGTTTACCCAGTTTGACGCCGCTGGTGGTGTCTGCAAATCCGGGGTTGACCACTTGGGCGATGGCAGGGGTTGCTTGCAGTAGCGCAAGGCACGCGGCGGTGAGGAGGAACTTCTTCATGGCTTAGGGTTGGGTGGATTCGTTGGCGAAGACAAAGGTGTAGTAGGTAGTGCCCTCGTCGTATTTCTCGTACACGGCGATGGGGGCGGCCCGGCGGCTGGTTTGGTAGGCTTCGGTCAGCAACGGGTAGGCGCGGAGTGCGCCAATCATGTACGCGAGTGTGTTTGTGGCTTTATAGGCCACCACCAAGGCGGTTCCGCCGGGGAGGGTGTCCGTGCGCAGTCCGGCCAGGCGCAGCGCGGCCGTGCTTACGGAATCCGGTGAGTCGTGCAGAAGGCGTCCGTAAAATCCACGGCAGTTTTTGGGGTCTACAGTGCTGGGGTCGTCAAAATACCAGCCAATACCCGGAGCACTGGGATGTCCCAGAGAGTCCAGCAATGCATTTGCTTTTTCAAAGGTTGGGAACATGGTTTCGTAGGGCCCCGTGTAGTCCAAACCGGCCATGGGTTGCTGCGAAACCTCAACCGTATCCACGCGCAGGGACTGAAACCCACCTCCGTAGGCGTACGCACCCAAAACCAAAGCCGTTACGGTACTGGCCACAACAGCAACGCCGATGGCCCATTTTTTACTCGTTTTCATGAGTCAAAGGTGGCTAATTTTTCCGCTCCAAACTTCGTTCGAGCGCAGGATTCGCTTTATTTTTTGCCGTACTTCGTGCCATGAAGCAATCGATTGTTTTGGGTTTGGCGTTGGCTGCCTTCAGCTACGGCTGGCTCTTGTTGGAAAAAGCCTTTGGCTTGCACGGCCCGCGGTTGCCGCTGTACGTTTATTTTGTTTTCATCTCTTTGGTTCCCATGCTGTTGATCTGGCAGTGGGGAATGCGCCGCATTCGCTTGGGACTGCAGGAGTCGCCCACTTTTGTTCGACTTTTTCAATCCGGCTTGGTGGCGGTAGGTGTGTGGGCGGCCGGCACCGCCTTGGGCCAGTGGTTGTTCCACACGACGGTGAGTCCTCGTTTTTTGGAGGAGGCTGCGGCACGCGCGGTACGCGCCGGATTGGACGCGTCGACAGCTGCCTCCACGTACAGTTTGGGGTCTTATGTGCTTCAAAACGTGGCGAGTACCTTGTCCCAAGGCGTGGTTTTGGCCGCTGGATTTGCCTATTTTGGAAGTCGTCGGGCGGAGGCGCACCGGAAAACGACGGAGGCGGTTCGCGGCATGATGAACGGCTCCGGCAAAGCGGGGTCTACGCCCGCCAAGGGCAACCCCAAAAGCGGAAAGCGTGCTTGAGTTGGCGTGTTTTCATCCCCGCGCCGTGGAGTGTGCGGCGGAGTGGGGCGTGCCCCGGGTGGAGTTTTGCGCGGATGCATTGGCCGGTGGAACCACGCCGGATCCCGCGGATGTGCGCGCGGTTCGGGCGGGTTACGACGGAATTTTAGGGGCCATGGCCCGGCCGGTGGCGGGGTCGTTTGCGTACGATCGGGCCGCTTGGCTGCAACTGCAACGAGACGCGGTAGCCGTGGTGGAAGCCGGGGCTGATTTTGTGGTTTTTGGTGCGTTCAACGAGCACGGAAATTGGGACGCTGAGCGTTTGCGCCAAGTGGTGCGGGCGCTGCCGGTCCCCTGTGTTTTGCACCG
>CAYXHJ010000005.1:12171-14726 GCA_964464855.1 uncultured Owenweeksia sp.
GCGGCGGTGCCTTTGCCGGACGAGGCCGAGGTTAAAGCCTTGATGGTGTGATGTTGGATACTGCCTTGGTGGTTTGGGCTTTGGCGTCTATGCCCGGTGCGCCCGCGGTTTGGCCGGAGCCGGAATCGACGGTGGTGGTTTGGGAGCTGGAGGAAGTGGACGGCCCGGCGTTGGCGTTTTACGAACCCGGAACGGAGTCCGTATTTGGAACATCCAGCCGTTGGATTCCGGGTCCGCTGGAGCCGGCCTCGTGGGTGTTGCCGCGCGGTACCCGGTCCACGGATCGGGTGGGCATGGCTTTTCCGGATGCAGACGAACTGGCCCGCCTACGGCGCGCGGCGGACGGCAAACCCTACCCCACGGACAACGATCCCGCCGGTCGTACGCCCCACCTGCGGCGCCCGGGCGTGGAATACGGTTGGGATTTTTCCCGGCCACAACCCCGAACTGGGCCGGGGTCGCACCGCATTCGGGTGCGGAGTCAGGCGGCACTGGTAGAGCCCGTTTTTCACCAAGACGCCCTCGCTCAAGAGGGAACGTGGTCCGTGCGGGCGGCGGTGGCCGCTCCAGGGACCTACCACACCGCGGTAACCGCGGAATGGACGGATGCTGCCGGGAAGCGGGTGGTGCAAACGGTATCGGATCAAGTTCATCAAATTGCGGACGAGCGGGAACTTTCCGGCACCATTGCGCTCCACGATTGGCCCCTGTGGCAACCCCGCCCATCGGGCGGTCGGTTGCGAACGGTGCCGCAGCGGGTTCAACTGAAGTGGCGTCTTTGGGCCGTGGACGGGCCGACGGGCGCCGAGTACCTGGTGGATTCTGCGTTGTTTTGGACCGGGAAACGCACGGTGGCTCTGGAGCAAACGCCGGAACATCCGTTTGCGTTGGTGGTCAACGGCGAGCGTCGGTTTTGTGCGGGGGTCAATGCCGTTCGTGCGCAGAACCGGACGGCTTACCCGGCGGAGAGTCCCACCTTGCAGGAGGAAGATGTCGTTTTGCAGCAGCGCATGGAAGAACTGGCGCGGTCCGGCGCCAACACCGTTCGTTTTTGGGGCGGAGGGCGCTATCCGTCGGAGCGGTTGCTGCGTTGCGCAGACTCGTTGGGCCTCATGCTGTGGGTGGATTTTTCCTTTGCGGGCACCGTATATCCGTCGTCGGGCCCGGTTTTTGAGGAGATGAAGCAAGAAGTGGAGCGCCAAGCGGCGCGGCTTTCCGCGCATCCCTCCGTAGTGCTTCTGTGCGGCAACAACGAACTGGAAGTTGCCTGGAACAATTGGGGCTGGCAAAAAAAGTACGGCATTCACGGCCAAGACTCTATTCAATTGGCGCAGGGGATGCAGTCGTTTTTCCGCGAATTCGTGCCGACGGTCCTTGCCCGTCAAGCACCGGGAACCTTGTACGTGCCCACGTCCCCCTTGAGCAACTGGGGAAAACCGTCGGATTTCCAGACCGGAAACAACCACGACTGGCGCGTTTGGCATGGCGAACAGCCCACCAAAGTTCTGGCCGAGCGAATTGCGCCTTTTGTGACGGAATGGGGCGTTCCTTCCTATCCGGGCGCTTCGGTTCGCCAGCGCTGGGTGGGGTCCAACGACCACTACTTGTTCAGCTACAAGGGCATGCGCCTGTTGAATCGCTACTTGGAAAACGAAACAAACGCTTCCCAACGCTCCTTGGCCACGGAGCGCGGTCGGGCCCGGTGGAGTCGACGCTGGCAGGCGCGGGTGGTTTCGCGCACGATTACTGCCCAAGCAGCCGACCCTCGATGCGGCGGATCCTTGGTGTGGCAATTAAACGACGTGGACGACGCCATTTCCTGGAGTTTATTGGACGCCGACAACCGGCCCAAACCGGCGTGGCGCGCGGCCAAGCGCGCCTGGCGCCGCATCCGTCGCTAGGCCTCCAACAACGAAGGCACGCGGATCAGTTCGTCTTGTTCTGGGGTACGGACCGCATAACTGAAGCCCGGGCGCAAGGCGTAGGCACCGGTTTCTCCGCGTAGGTTGACGGCAATGAAACCGATTTGGGTGTCGCCCCAGTTGACGCCCCGTCGGATAAAAAATCGGTGGATTTCCTCAACTGCCTGTTTGCACGCCGCTTGCGGGGATTTGCCCGCCGTCATGGCGGCCACCACCCGGAAGGAACCCACCGTTCGGATGACCTCTTCGCCGTGGCCGGTGGCCGTGGCTCCGCCCACGCTGCCGTCCACGTACAGGCCGGCTCCAATGATGGGGGAGTCGCCCACGCGTCCGTGCATTTTAAAGGCCATGCCGCTGGTGGTGCACAGGCCGGCCAGTCGGCCCGCTCCGTCCAGCGCCAGCAGACCGATGGTGTCGTGGTTTTCGATGTTGGGAATGGGCTTGTATTCGGACTTGATTTTCCACTGCTCCCATTCTTTTTTGGAGTCCGGAACCATCAGGTCTTCTAGGGGAAAGCCCATTTCTCGGGCAAATTGGCGAGCGCCGTCGCCCACCAGCATCACGTGCGGTGTGTGCTCCATGACGGCGCGGGCCAAGCTGCACCACGTTTTCCACGGCCGCTACGGACCCGAT
>CAYXHJ010000005.1:14736-15233 GCA_964464855.1 uncultured Owenweeksia sp.
CGCCGTCGCCCACCAGCATTACGTGCGGCGTGTGCTCCATGACGGCGCGGGCCAGGCTGCTGACGTGCACCACGTTTTCCACGGCCGCTACGGACCCGATGTTGCCCAAGTGGTCCATCACGCACGCATCCAAGGTCACAATTCCGTCCCGGTCCGGGCGTCCGCCCAAGCCTACCGATCGTTCGTTGGGGTCCGCCTCGGTGCGACGCGCGGCTGCCTCCACCGCGTCCAGCGCAGTGCCGTCGGGTTGAATCAACCCATACCAAGCGGCGCCAATGGCGGTTTGGGCAAAGGGCCAGGTGCCCAGCATGACGGGGCCGCGTGCTTTTTTTCCGGCAGGGAGGTCCTCCGGGAGGGTGTCGGTTTCGTTCAAATCACCCAGTGATGGCGCGCCTTTCAGCCCCGCCCAACCGAACATTCCTCCGGCCAAGGCCAGTCCGGCCGATTTCAAAAAATCAATGCGTTTCATTTGGGTTATTTGGTTTTGAGAAAATGGG
>CAYXHJ010000005.1:15243-22848 GCA_964464855.1 uncultured Owenweeksia sp.
TTCCAGATTTTGGGCATACCCCCGCATCCGACGCTGAAAATCCGGAAGGTGTTCCGGTTTTCTCGGTCCGGTCCACAGGACTTCCGCCAAGGCTTCCATGCGGGGATGCATCATGTACTCCACGTGTTCCGGGGTGAGCATGTACTCGGTCCAAACGTTTCCTTGACTGCCCATGATGCGTTCTTGTTCCTCCGGGGAGAGACCGTCGGGCACCACCGAGTACAGGTACACCGCTTCCACCGGGTTGTATCCGCCAATGGCGTGTGGTTCTCCGTCCACTTTTGCTTGGTAGTGGTCAAAGTAACAGGGTTTGCCCGGAGTCATGATGGCGTTGTGACCACTCTTCGCTGCCGCTTTTCCGCCTTCCTCGCCGCGCCAACTCATGACGGTTGCGTTGGGGGCCAATCCGCCCTCCAAAATTTCGTCCCAGCCAATGATTTTTTTACCGTGCGCGTTGGCGTAGCGCTCCATGCGTTGGATGAAATAGGATTGCAGTTCGTGCGCGTCTTTAAGGCCTTCGGACTTCATGCGGGCTGCGCATCGGGCACATTCATTCCAGCGGGTTTTGGGGCATTCGTCGCCCCCGATGTGGATGTATTCCCCGGGGAAAAGCGCAAAAACTTCATCCAAAACGCCCTCCAAAAAGGCAAAAGTGGAATCGTTACCCGCGCAGAAGACGTCGTCAAACACCCCCCAACCGCGCGCTACCTCCAAGGGTTTTTGGCGACAGCTCAGTTCCGGATAAGCGGCCAAAGCCGCCAAAGCGTGTCCGGGCATTTCAATTTCGGGTACCACCCGGATGTGCCGCTCAGCTGCGTAGGCCACTACCTCGCGAATCTCTTCTTGGGTGTAGAAGCCCCCATAGCGCAGGGTGTCGAAGTACTGAAGGGAATAGGGACCTTGCTGGGAGCCGCTCCGCCAAGCGCCAATTTGGGTCAAACGCGGGTATTTTTGGATTTCGATGCGCCAGCCTTGATCGTCCGTGAGGTGCCAGTGAAACGTGTTCATTTTGGCTTGTGCCAGAGCGTCGAGGTGTTTTTTGAGAAACGCTACTCCGAAAAAATGGCGGGAAACGTCCAGGTGCATGCCGCGGTAGGCAAAGGCCGGACGGTCTTCTACCTCCACTACCGGCAGTCGGTAAGCGTGCGCTGCGGTGTCTTCCAGAGCGCATTGGAATAAGGTTTGCAGGCCGTAAAAGACGCCCGCGTCACTCCCTCCTTCCAGCATGATTTTGCCGGGCCGAACCCGCAGTCGGTACCCCTCCGCGGGAAGGGAGGCGTCCACGCTCAATTGCGCGCTCCATTCTTTGGGCTGTGCGGTGGAGGTGCGCGGTGCCGGCAGACTGCACCGGTTCCACCACAGACGAAGTTGCTGCACTTCAAAATCCAAAGCGTCTAGAGACTTGATTTCCAACGAGCCGCGCAGCAGTTCCGTGGCTTCTGCGGTCCGCACGGACTGCGGTGCGGGTACCACGGGGTGCCCCAACGCTGCGCTGCCTTTTTGACCGTGCAATGGAGATGCGCCTACCGCTACGGCCAGGACCAACCAAAAAGCAGCCGAGAACGGGAAGGAAGTAAATCGATGTGCCATGCGTCCAAGATACGGACCTATTTTTGCACCATGCACAACTTAGAAGGTCGTCGGGTAACCGTATACTGCGCGGGAAGCGCAAAAGTTCATCCCAAATATTTGCGCGCCGCGGAGGTGATTGCCGCGGACCTGGTGGATGCCGGCGCCTCGCTGCTCTTTGGCGGCGGAAAAACCGGCCTGATGGGCCATTTGGCCACTTGCGTATTGGATCGGGGCGGTAAAGTGCAAGGCGTAATGCCTTACCTATTAAAGGAGATTGAAATGAACCATCCCGGCGTGGAAGATTTCACCTTTGTGCACACCATGGCGGAGCGCAAAGCGCTTCTGCTCCACGATACAGCCGGTTTGGTAGCGATGCCCGGCGGAACCGGTACGTTGGACGAGTTGATTGAAGCCGTCACTTTGAAGCGTTTGGGCCAGTACCTGCAACCCATCGTATTGCTGAATCAGGACGGTTTTTACGACACTCTGATAGCCCTCATCGACCGCATGGTGGAGGAGGAATTCATGAACCCCGAACACCGCAACTTGTGGACGGTGGTTGCGCACGCAAACGAGGTGGTCCCTGCCCTGAAAACCACGCCGTTGTGGGATTCACAAGCCGTGCTGCGAGCCGCGGTGAAATAGGTCTTTTGGACCGACACCGGTCGTCTAACAATATTTTGGCAAGGTTCCGTGTAAAATATTTGTAAACTGCCTGCTCAAATCATTGCGATTCGGTCCGATTCACTTACTTTTGCCCTCAATCTCAAAAAAGTAATTCAACAGAAAACCCCCATGAAAAAGGTTTTTGCTTCCGCGCTTTTGGTCGCCATGGCATTCCAAGCGCCCGTTTTTGCCCAAGATGCAGCTGCACCTGCTGCAACGGAAACTGCTGCACCGGCTGAGGCTACGGATACCGCTGCTGCTGCCGCAGAGGAAACCACTGAGGCTGCTGCCGCTCCTGCTGAGGAGACCAGCTACACCCAAGTGTTCAAAAAGAAATTCATCGAAGGCGATCCCATTTGGATGGCGCCGGTATTGTTGGTTTTGATCATTGGTTTGGCCGTGGTTATTGAGCGTTTGTTGTACTTGACCTTCGCTTCTTCCAACAACACCAAGTTCTTGAGTGAAGTAGAAGCTGCCTTGAACAAAGGTGGAGTTGATGCTGCAATGAAGGTGGCTTACGAGCACCGCGGACCCGTTGCCACTTTGGTGTACCAAGGTTTGGCTCACTACGGTGAAGGCATGGACATGGTAGACAAGTCCATCGTTGCAGTAGGTTCTGTTGAGAATGGAAAATTGGAGCGCAACATCACTTGGATTGCCTTGTTTATTGCCTTGGCCCCGATGTTGGGTTTCTTGGGAACGGTTGTGGGTATGATCCAGGCGTTCGACGCCATTGAAGCAGCTGGTGACATTTCTCCGACCTTGGTTGCTGGTGGTATTAAAGTGGCTTTGTTGACGACCGTATTCGGTCTGATTGCCGCTATGATCTTGCAGGTATTCTACAACTTGATTCTTTCCATGGTAGACGGCATCGTCAACAAAATGGAAGACGCCTCCATCTCCTTCTTGGATATGATGATTTCGTTCGACAAAAAGAACGGTAAATAAGAAATCATGGAAGGGGTATTGGCCAAATACGGCAAGTGGATCGCCATCGCCTTGGGGGTGATTGGTTTGATTCCTTCTATTGTTGTTTACTTCGTTGAAGGGAAACAACTGGACACCACCGTTGAGTACGGTCTGTACTTAACGTACATCATTTCATTGGTCGCTATTGTCGCTGCCATTGGTGGTGCAGTACGTGGGATCTTAATCAACCCGAACGGGGTTCGTTCTACCGTAATGGGGGTTGGTTTTCTCTTGGCCATTTTAATTGTTTCCTACCTTTTTGCTGATGGAAGCGATTACATGGAGTACCAGAAAATGAAGATGACCGAGTCCGGCTCACGCTGGGTTAGTGCTGGTTTGAATGCGCTGAACATCATGCTGGCCTTGTCTACTTTGGCCGTGGTATTCTCTGCTTTGTACCGCGCGGGTTTGATCCGATTGCGCAAATAACCGAGTTATGGCCAAGCGTTCAGTACCAGAAATCAATGCGGGCTCGATGGCGGACATCGCCTTCCTGCTGTTGATTTTCTTTTTGGTAACCACCACGATGGACGTGGACAAGGGATTGAACCGTAAGTTGCCGCCGTGGGACGATAATCCCATCAAGGAAACATCCACCATCAAGGAAAAGAACGTTTTCGTGGTGTTGGTCAACGGTCAGGACCAATTGTTGGTAGAAGATGAGTACATGGATGTGCGTGATTTGCGTCAAGCAGCCAAGGAATTCATCGACAACAATGGCGATGGTTCTTGCGACGTCTGCAAAGGAAGTCGCGATCCAGAATCTTCGGACAATCCGGCGAAGGCCATCATTTCGCTTCAGAACGACCGTGGAGCGTCTTACGAGACCTACATCAAAGTTCAGAACGAATTGGTAGCTGCTTACAACGAACTGCGCGATGAATTGGCTCAATCCCAATTTGGAAAGCCCTTTAACTTATTGGGGGAAGACGCTAAAAAGTTCGTACAAGACAAATATCCTCAGATTATATCCGAGGCAGAACCTGTTAGTTTAGGAGGACGTTAATATGGGACGCATTCGTAAAAAGAAGTCCGGAGGGACGCCTGAGCTCTCAACTGCTTCGTTGCCGGATATCGTATTCATGTTGTTGTTTTTCTTCATGGTAACCACTACCATGCGTGAGGTGGATTTGAAGATTTCTTTGAAAAAACCACGCGCCACGGAAATTCAAAAATTGGAGCGCAAAGACTTGGTGGCCTACATCTATGTGGGCACCCCAAAGAATACTGCTACCTACGGTACAGAGCCGCGCGTGCAACTGGACGACCAGTTGGCCACCACCCAAGACATTGGTGGATTTGTGGTTGTAAAACGCGAAGAAATCAACGAAAAGGAGCGTCCATTAATGACCGTTTCCATCAAGTCAGACATCAAAGTACGCATGGGTTTGATTGGAGACATCAAGCAGGAGCTGCGCAAAGCACAAGCTTTGAAAATCAATTACTCCACCAACCCAACGACCTCTGAGGAGTTGTTTAAAGAGTATTGAGTTGCAGACATAAATTGAAAACCCCGCCTTGGCGGGGTTTTTTTATGTTGCTCCTGCAATGTTGAGGGGCAAGTGGTCCTAGGGCGCAGTGTGTTGCGCTGGGAGGTTGCGGTGCGAGCGGTATAGAAAGTATCCGAGAACAGCGCACAGCAGCGTCGTGCCAGCAATCAGTTCTGCCGAATGCGGCGGTTGGTCTGCAAAGCCGTATTCCGCGCTTGGGCTGAGTTTGGCAACCAATAAGGTCAAGCCGTTGTGAGCGAAGTGAGCGGCCATGGGAACCCAAAGTTGCTCGGTTTGGGCATACGCCAGTCCCAAAAGCAAACCGGCGCCCAGCAAAAAGGGAAGTTGGCTGAGACTTAAATGGGCTGCGGCAAAGAGCAAGGTGGATAGGAGGATAGCCATCCGTTTCCCGTAGGCCTGACGCCACAGCGGGAGCAAGGTGCCGCGGAAAAAGAATTCTTCGCCAAGAGCCGCCAGGGGCACTAAAACCAGGGCCACCCCCCACTGGTCTGCGAGCAGCGGAGCGTCCAGCAAGGTTTGGATGCGGGCAGCTTGTTCGGCTTCAGCGGTCCACCAATCGGCGAGCGCGGGCCAGGCACTCAGGCCTTCCCGCCAGTACCAAGAGATTTGTTCCAGGCCAAAGGCGGCTAATGGGGGAAGGGCTGCCCAGGCGAGCAGCACAGCCCAAGGGAGTGTGGGCGCAGGGGGGGTGAGATCGGGCAATCCTTGGATTTGCCGACGGGTCCGAATCCACGCCGCGGGGAGGATGAAGAAACCAACAGCCGCAAAAAGTTGGAGCATCCAGTCCCGCCTGGGGGAGTCTCCGTACAGGCTGGTCAGTGGTTCCATGGCCAAGGCGGCTACAGTGCTTCCCAATGCAAACGCCAACAAAAGGGTCCACAAAGCTTCCATTGCGGGTTTTACTGGAGGGTTTAAGGGGTTCATTGTACCTTTGCGTTTGGATTCATGGCGAAGATAGCACACATCGACCTTGGGGAATTTCCCTTGCTTCTGGCGCCCATGGAGGACGTCAGCGATCCGCCGTTCCGCAAACTCTGCAAGGAACAGGGCGCGGACATGATGTACACCGAGTTCATTTCCTCAGAAGGATTGATTCGGGACGCCGCCAAGAGTTTGATTAAACTCGACGTTTTTGAGTACGAACGCCCCATTGGTATTCAGCTGTTTGGCAGCGAAATCAGCAGCATGCGCGAGGCCGCGGAAATCGCGGAAAAAGCGAATCCAGACTTGATCGACATCAACTACGGGTGCCCGGTGAAAAACGTGGCGTGCAAAGGAGCGGGGTCGGCCCTACTGCAGGACATTCCCAAAATGGTGGCCATGACGAAGGAAATCGTGGACGCTGTGGGGTTGCCGGTGACCGTAAAAACCCGTTTGGGGTGGGACGACAACACCAAGAACATTGTGGAGGTTGCGGAGCGATTGCAAGACATTGGCATCGCGGCGTTGAGCATCCACGGGCGCACCCGGCATCAGATGTACAAGGGCGACGCGGACTGGACCTTGATTGGCGAGGTAAAGAACAATCCGCGCATGCACATTCCCATTTTTGGAAACGGGGACGTGGACACACCGGAGAAGGCGGTAGCGATGCGAAACCGCTACGGGGTGGACGGCGTGATGATTGGCCGGGCCAGCATTGGCTACCCGTGGATTTTTAAGGAAATCAAACACTTTATGGCCACCGGAACGCACTTGGCCCCTCCGTCCTTGGAGGACCGAGTCTCCGCAGCACGCAAGCATTTGGAGTTTGCGGTGGAGTGGAAGGGCGAAGGCATGGCCATTCGGGAAACGCGTCGGCACTACACCAATTACTTCAAGAATTTCCCCCATTTCAAGGACTACCGCTTGCGTTTGGTGACTGCAGAGACCGCGGCAGAGGTGTACGCCACCCTGGCAGAAATCACCCAAGTGTACAGCGCAGAAGGCGTTGTTCTGCCCGGCACCAACGTGCACGACGTGGACGTTTCCGCGGCGCCGTGTGATTTTTAAGGACGGAGAAGTGGGGTGTCGCTCGGTTCAAGGAGCGGTACCGTGCGCCTTAGCCTTTTTGGGGTCGGCTTTCCCGAGCGGCCCACGCACTGGCCACCAAACTCAAACCCCAGGCGATGCCAAAAGAGAGCAGGGCGCCGGACAACGTCCAGCGAACGGGGTAGGCGTCCAGAGCGAATCCGGTGCCCAGTTGAATCCAGCCAAACGTGCTTTGCCCCCAAACGAGCAAAGAACCCAAGACCACTCCGGTAAGAGCGCCCAAGGCACCCACCAAAAGCCCGTTGATGCGGTAAACGGCGGCAACGGTGTTCCAAGAGGCTCCCATGGCGTGCAGGGAGGCGTTTTCCTGGGCTTTCTCCAGTGCAAGGAGTACGGTAGAGCCGTAAAGTCCGAGTGAGGCCAGGAAGACCACCAGGCTTAGAATTCCCAAAGTGGCGAGTCGTTCGGTGCGCAGGACGCGGAACAAGGCGGATTGCTGTTCCTCCAGCGGCACCCAGCGCACCCCCTGGCTGCGTTCCGGTTGTCCTTCGGTCCACTGCTGAAGGTCCCGTGAACGCACCAAAGGTCCGTTGGGCTGGATCCAAGCCAAATGGGTGTAGGTGGAGTCCCACTCCAGAAATTGGGCCCATTGAGGCGACCATACCACCAAGGCGCTTTGTGCATCTACTTCCGGGTGAACGGTAAACGAGCCGGTGGGTTGAAAAAATCCACTTTGGAGCTGCGGTTCCAGATCCAACAAGTTATTTACTTCCAAATTGGCGTTGGAAGGCAGCCAGATTTCCAGCGCAGGCCAGTCCCGACGGCCGTCCAGACCCAAGGTTGTGGCGACGCCGGATCCCAGTACGAACGAGCTGGTTTTGCCGGTCCAAGGCCAATTGGGGGTGTCTTCCGAATG
>CAYXHJ010000006.1:0-3410 GCA_964464855.1 uncultured Owenweeksia sp.
CATCGTGAAGTTCTTCGACGTTCCCGACTGGGCGACTTGGTTCACACCTTTCAGGTGGGCATTCTAGCCTCCCTCCCCTTATTTGCGTTGCTCATTTTGGACGACGACGTCAAAGACTACCGCCACTACTACTGGAGTTACGGCGTTTATTTGGGTGTATTTCTTACCGCTACGTCTTTGGGACGCTACGCATTGGCCACCTCCACCTACGCCCAAATCAAAAGCGGACGCCTGCGTTTTCCCACGTTACTCATTGGTTCAGCCAAGCGTTTGGAACCCGTTTTGGAGCGTTATCGAATCGCGCAACGCCCCACCGGTAACGTATTTTCCGGATGGTTGAGCAGTTCGTCCCAATCAACTACGACGGATTCGCTCGTAGATCTTCCGCTCCTGGGCACGTGGAACGAAGCGGGTTCCGTGGTGCAGCGATTGGGCATTGAGGAAGTCATGATTGCGTTGGACGCTACAGAGCACCATTTGCTGGAGCAGTTACTGACTCAATTAGAACCGTTGAACGTTCGCATTCAGTGGGTACCGGACACGTTGTCCATTTTAACGGGGCAAGTAAAGCTGGACGCGCACGGGGTTCCATTAGTGGATATTCAACGCAACCCCATCCCTGCTTGGCAAGAGGTCGTCAAGCGTATGGTGGATTTATTCGTTTCCTTTACGGCACTCGCGGTGTCGGCACCTTTGTTGCTGTTCATTGCTTGGAAAGTCAAACAATCCAGTCCCGGCCCCATTTTTTACCACCAAGAACGAGTAGGTCGGAACGGAAAATCCTTTTGGATTGTAAAGTTTCGATCCATGAAGATTGATGCTGAAGCAAACGGCCCCCAGTTGAGTTCCGACGACGATCCGCGGATAACCCCGTGGGGACGTGTCATGCGCAAATATCGTTTGGACGAGTTGCCGCAATTTTGGAATGTTCTTCGTGGGGACATGAGTTTGGTGGGTCCGCGTCCGGAGCGTCCCTATTATGCCAAGCAGTTGTTGGAACAAGCACCGCACTACGCCCAATTGTACAAGATTCGACCCGGAATAACATCTTGGGGAATGGTTCGTTACGGCTATGCCTCTAACCTCTCGGAAATGCTGGAACGCATGAAGTACGATTTGGTTTACTTGGAGAATGCAACCCTGTTTGCAGACCTCAAAGTATTGGTTTACACAGTTTTAATTGTTTTGCAAGGCCGCGGTAAATAACGCGGTTCGGCGTTCCTGAAGTTCAACGGCCTTTCGGTCCATTTTGGTGCTCGTGCCGTATCTTCGGGGGATGAAAAATGCAGCAGTACTGGGCGCGGGGACCATGGGAAATGGAATCGCGCACGTCTTTGCCCAAAGCGGCTATCGGGTAGCGTTGTTTGATGTTTCGGAAGCGGCTTTGACCCGTGCCTTGGCCACCATCGAGAAAAATTTAGACCGTCAGGTAGCCAAAGGTTCGCTGACCGCTGCGGATAAGGACGCCGCTTTATCCCGGATTCAAACCGGTACTTCTTTTGAGGCAGCAGTTGCCAACGCTGACCTTGTTGTGGAAGCCGCCACGGAAAATGAGGCCATCAAACTGAAAATTTTTGAAGACTTAGACCGATTGACACCGGCGCACTGCATCTTGGCTTCCAATACCTCTTCCATTTCCATAACCCGCATTGCTGCGGCAACGCAACGTCCGGAACAGGTCATTGGCATGCACTTCATGAACCCCGTCCCCGTCATGAAATTGGTGGAAATCATTCGCGGCTTTAAAACCAGCGACGCCACTACAGACGCGGTCATTCAAATGAGCGAATCCTTGGGGAAAATCCCCATTTCCTGCAACGATTACCCAGGCTTTGTGGCCAACCGAATCTTGATGCCCATGATCAACGAAGCCATTGAATCGTTGCACACAGGGGTAGCCGGAGTTGCGGAAATCGATGGAATTATGAAGTTGGGCATGGCACACCCCATGGGTCCTCTGCAATTGGCTGATTTCATTGGTCTGGACGTCTGTTTGAGCATACTTCGCGTCCTGCATTCGGGCTTAGGACAACCCAAATACGCACCCAATCCCTTGTTGGTGAACATGGTACAGGCCGGCTTGTTGGGCGTTAAGAGTGGCCAAGGATTCTACAACTACTCCGGAGGAACCAAAGACGCTCCTGTAAATGATTACTTTAATTAATGACAAACAAATGACACAATTTAAATCAATTAGTTTCGTTCTAATTTGTGCCTTCACGTGGAGCGCGTCCGCACAAGATAATTTGGTCAAGCAGGTAGCGGGAAACGGCGCCGCGGGAGCAGGATACCAATTCACACCCATCGTTCAATTGGATGCAACTCCCGTTGAAAACCAAGGAAGCAGCGGTACCTGCTGGAGTTATTCAACCTCTGCATTTTTGGAGTCGGAAATGATTCGCATGGGCAAAAAGCCGGTCGATTTATCCGAAATGTACACGGTGCGCAAAGTGTACCAGGACAAGGCAGAAAAATACGTTCGCGTGCACGGAGCGCTCAATTTTGCGCAAGGCGGCGCCTTGCCAGACATTCTTTACGTAATCCAAAAATACGGAGCTGTGCCGGAAGAGACTTACACCGGCTTGAATTACGGTACAGAGGTTAACGAGCACGACGAATTGGAAGCGTCGTTGAAGGGTATTGTAGACGCGGTAAAGGAAAACAAAAACGGAACCATTACTCCCGTATGGAAAAAAGGCTTTGACGGCGTTTTGGATGCCTACTTGGGCCCAGAACCGGCTACGTTCACCTACCAAGGAAAGAGCTACACGCCCCGAACCTTTGCGGATCAAGTGGTGGGCATCAAACCGTCGGACTATGTACAAATCTGCTCCTTTTCACACGTTCCTTTTTACACGCAGCACGCCATTGAGGTACCGGACAACTGGACCTGGGGCACCTCGTACAACGTTCCGATCAACGACCTCATGAACGTTGTCAACAATTCTTTGTCCAAAGGCTACACGGTGGCATGGGCCTGCGACGTTAGCGAAAAAGGATTCTCCCTCAAAAACGGTTTGGCCGTGGTTCCGGAGAAAGACTGGTCGGACATGACATCGGACGAGCAGAAGGCGATCTTCACGGGTCCCCACAAGAGCCGAACCATTACCCAGGAAAGCCGTCAGCAGGCGTACGACAACTACGAAACCCAAGACGATCACGGAATGCAAATCACCGGCATGGTTAAGGATCAAACCGGGACCGTGTTCTACACCGTAAAAAACAGTTGGGGTGAGCGTGATAATCCCTACAAAAGTGGCTACATCCACGCTTCGGATGCTTTTGTGCGGTACAAAACCATTTCCATCATGGTGCACAAAGATGCTTTGACCAAGGAGATGCGCAGCAAATTGGGACTCTAAGCGGTTTTGTCCAGCAAAAAGGGCCGATTCCCGTTGGGAATCGGCCCT
>CAYXHJ010000006.1:3420-21898 GCA_964464855.1 uncultured Owenweeksia sp.
TTGCACATAGGAAAATCACATTCGATCCGGCGCCGAAATTCCCAAAAAGCCCAATCCCGTACGAACCACATACCCCACGCGTTCAGCCAGCGCAACACGTAGGGCCACTTGTTCGGGTTGATCCGCATTCAAAATGCTGACATTCTGGTACAATCCATTGAACGACTTCACCAATTCGTATAAATAATTGGCTACTGTCGCTGGATTTCGAGCATCCGCAGCTTGTTGGACGGTGCGCGGAAACTGTGCCAATAGAAAAACAACCTCCGTTTCGCGCGAATCCCATACATAGTTGCTGGCATCTACCGGCTGGTGAACACCCGCTTTGCGAAGCAAGGAGGCAATTCGGGCATGCGTGTACTGCAGGAAAGGCCCGGTATTTCCATTGAAGTCAACACTTTCTTCCGGATTAAAGACCATTCGCTTGGCAGGATCGACCTTGAGTATGAAGTACTTCAATGCTCCATGTCCCAAGGTCTTGTAGAGAGCGGCTTTGTCTGCGTGCGTCATTCCCTCTACCTTGCCCAATTCCTCGGACAAGCGAGCCGCGGTTGATTCCATCTCGCTCAACAAATCGTCAGCATCCACCACGGTTCCTTCGCGCGATTTCATGCGTCCATTGGGCAAATCCACCATTCCGTAGCTGAGGTGTACCAATTGATCGGCCCAAGAATACCCCAACTTTTTCAGGATGAGAAACAGCACTTTGAAGTGGTAATCCTGTTCGTTGCCTACAACATAGGTCAATCCGTCAAGGTTAAAATCCACAAAGCGCTGGACAGCCACGGCTAAGTCTTGGGTCATATAAACAGATGTACCGTCGCTCCGAAGTACCACCTTTTCGTCCAATCCATCCGGGCGCAGGTCAATCCAAACAGAACCGTCGTCTTTACGGTAAAACACACCCAACTCCAGGCCGCGCTCCACGTCTTTTTTCCCCAGAACGTAGGTTTCGCTTTCGTAGTAGTTCTTGTCAAACGAAACCCCCAACCGGTTGTAAGTAGCCTCAAAACCCGCGTAAACCCAGTCGTTCATGGTGCGCCACAAATGCATCACATCCGAATCACCCTCTTCCCAGAGTCGAAGCATTTCTTGTGCTTCACGTAAAATTGGAGCGTTGGTCTTTGCCTGCTCCTCGGTTTGACCGGACGCCACCAAGTTGGCTACTTCATCCCGATACGCCCGATCAAAGGCTACGTAGTATTTACCGACCAAATGATCACCCTTGATGCCGGAGGAATCCGGGGTTTCACCCGCTCCGAATTTTTTCCACGCCAGCATGCTCTTGCAAATGTGAATGCCTCGGTCGTTGATGATTTGAACTTTAATCACTTTTTTTCCGGTGGCGCGGATCAATTCGGAAACACTGTGCCCCAAAAGGTTGTTTCGAACGTGCCCCAGATGCAACGGCTTGTTGGTGTTGGGAGACGAATACTCCACCATGGCGGAAGGCTCCTCTTCACGAATGGGCGCCACGCCGAAGGAATTTACTTGGAGTGAATTCCACAATTGTTTCCAAGCTTCACCGGTGAGTTCAACGTTTAAAAACCCCTTTACAACATTGAAGTCCTTAACGAATGAGCAAGTATCAACTAACTTATTACCAATTGATTGACCAACCTCATCGGGTGACTTACCAACGGATTTTGCCAATCCAAAGGTCACCCAGGTGTACGTTCCCGAAAATTCGCGACGGGTAAATTGCAGGGCCGGTAGTGCTGTGGCAATGCCAAATTCGGAGTGTACTGCCTGCTGAATAGCCGAAGCGATGGAGCCCTCTAGGGCCATTAAGGGATCATTCATGAGTTTGGTTGAAGGTATTGAGGTCTGGAATGGTTTTGGGTCGTTCTTCCAATTCGCGAACGGTTTGTGCAATCAATCGAAAGGCCACTTCGCCCATGGCATTTCCTTGGTGGTCCAATAGAGGGTTGATCTCTGTGAATTCCATGCAGCCCAGTCGAGGTTCTTTGGCAAAGGTCTTGAGCAAGGTGGTTGCTTCCTCCACCGTCAAACCGTCTTCAACGGGTGTCCCCGTACCTCCAGAAATGGTAGGATCCAAGGAGTCAACATCAAAAGACACGTAGAGTAAATCGCACTGCTGCAGGTGGGACAAAGCGGCCTCTACGGCTGCAGTAGCTCCCTTTTTTCGAACTTCCGGAACCCGAATGACCTTCATTCCGTGCTTTTCAATCAAGAAATCTTCCGGCTCCTCGGTATCGCGGAGCGCAATGAACACAATATCCGACGGTTGTACGCGTCGGGGATGTCCTTTCAATCGTTCCCAGTTCTTAATCGTACTGGGCTTGGGTTTGTTGATTTGTCGGTCCCGATTGTCTTCTCCAATGGCGGTGGCCAACGGCATTCCATGAACGTTGCCGCTGGGCGACGTGTAGGGACTGTGTAAATCGCCGTGGGCGTCGATCCACACCACCCCAATGCGGGATTTGGGATAAGCCTGACGCAGTCCGGCGATGGTTCCTCCGGCGTTGCTGTGGTCTCCGGAGATGACCAGCGGAAAGCGATTGTCGTCCAAAGTTTCCGCCACTTTCGCGGCGATCCGTCGGTACATCCGAACGATCCCTTTGATCCGTTTGCCGTAGGGCGTGTTGACGTGTTCAAAAAGCAGCGCGTTGTTGGTTTCCACTTTCCGCGGTATGTATTTCCTGAAAAACCGCGGTTCCAACGAAAGGGATGCACTGCGTATGGCCGCATACCCCAAGCTTGCCCCACGGGTTCCTGCCCCGAGTTCGGACATGGCGGTTATGATTTGAATCATGCTGCGGATTTTTTTGCTTCTTGCAAAGGTAGGAAATGGTAAATTTGGGACTTCATACCATGGCCCCAAAATCCCCTGCACTTTTTCAACACGCCGCAGCGCCAACCGTCGTTGGCCTGGTACTCATGGCCTTGAGCCTGGGCAGCGCGCTATCCGTTTTGGGAACGCTGGTGTATTGGCAGGAAGATGCAAGTTTTTTCTCCGGTTCCTACACTTCGGTACTCTTTGACCCCGAAGTTGAAGTAGCACATCCGTTTGGAAAAATTGGCACCGCCGTAGGATACACGCTTTTGCACCAAGGATTTGGTGTGGTGGTATTGGGATGGTTGTATGCCCTATTTGCGGTAGGGGCTCGAGTGGCATTTTTGATCCGGTTTAAATTGATGCGTTTTGCGGCTCATTTGGTTGTTTGGTCTGCCTTGTTGCCGTGGGCTTTGGGGATGGCATTCCCGGTCTTGTGGGGACCCTACGCCGGGGCCTTGGGTTGGTTTTTGGCCGACTGGTCCCAGCAATGGACGGGTTTGGTAGGTGCTTGGTTGGTGTGGA
The DNA here is from genome assembly GCA_964464855.1 of uncultured Owenweeksia sp. GTDB lineage: Bacteria > Bacteroidota > Bacteroidia > Flavobacteriales > Schleiferiaceae > CAMDTE01. The sequence continues at coordinate 6,743 of CAYXHJ010000006.1, forward strand.
CCACCGTTGCCGCATTGTACGCGGTAGTAGTCTTTAAAATCACCCCGCAGCAGTTGGCGGATACCCTGCCAAAAAGAAGCAACGTTGAGCCTACAAGCATTCCCGAATCCGAAATACCGCCCGTGGATTTTGTTCGCGAACAATCACATGTGCCGGATTCAGCCGCACCCGCCGTGGATTGGAATGCCGAATCCATCCCCGCAAAGCCCAAATTGACCCAGGATTGGCAATCCCCTCCTTGGAACGAGGAGGACGATGCCGCACTGGAGCCGGTTTTATTGGTCCCTCAAGCGCCTTTATTGGAAGTTCCAGCCCCGGCCTCTACCCTACCTCTCGAAACCACAACACCCGAGGCAATGGTCGATTCTTCCCCCATTGCCCTCGAACTGGAGCCGGTTTTCTCAGCTCCGGATGAGCCAAAATCGCCGGTTTCCGAAGGGGACGAACCGCAATACGGCAGTTTGGGTTCGGCGTTCGATCCACGTCGTGATCTATCGGGGTATCAAGTGCCTCCGCTGGATTTGTTGAATGCGTACGGGAGTCAAGATATTGTGGTGGATCCAAAAGAGTTGGAAGCCAACAAAGACCGCATTGTAGAGACCTTGAGTCACTACAAAATTGACATCGCGAAAATCAAGGCTACTGTTGGTCCAACGGTTACCTTGTACGAGATCGTTCCTGCTGCAGGTATCCGCATCAGCAAGATTAAAAGCTTAGAGGACGACATTGCGCTAAGCTTGAGTGCTTTAGGCATTCGAATCATCGCTCCCATCCCGGGCAAAGGGACCATTGGCATTGAGGTGCCCAACCGCAATGCCCAAGTGGTATCCATGCGCTCTGTATTGAGCTCGGAACGTTTTCAAACGTGTGGTTTTGACCTTCCCGTTGCCTTGGGTAAAACCATTTCGAACGAGGTTTTTGTTGCGGATTTAGCCAAGATGCCGCACTTGTTGATGGCCGGCGCCACGGGGCAAGGTAAATCCGTGGGACTCAACGCAATTTTGGCGTCCATACTGTACAAAAAGCATCCCGCAGAGGTCAAGTTTGTCTTGGTGGATCCCAAAAAAGTAGAATTAACGCTGTACAACAAAATTGAACGGCACTTTTTGGCCAAGTTGCCCGGGGATTCTGACGCCATCATTACCGACACCAGCAAAGTAATCAACACCTTGAATTCCTTGTGTGTTGAGATGGATCAACGGTACGATTTGTTGAAGGTTGCCATGGTGCGCAACATCAAAGAGTACAACGAAAAATTTGTTGCGCGCAAACTCAATCCAGAAAACGGGCACCGCTATCTTCCGTACATCGTGTTGGTGGTGGACGAATTTGCGGATTTGATCATGACGGCCGGCAAGGAAGTGGAGACGCCCATTGCGCGATTGGCACAATTGGCTCGTGCCATCGGAATCCACTTGATCATTGCCACGCAACGACCGTCGGTAAACGTTATTACCGGCATCATCAAAGCTAATTTCCCGGCACGAATTGCGTTCAAAGTAAGTTCAAAGATAGATTCCCGAACCATTTTGGATGCCGGAGGAGCGGACCAATTGATCGGGCGTGGAGACTTGCTGTTCTCCGCAGGAAACGACCTAGTGCGCATACAATGTGCTTTTTTGGATACGCCAGAAGTGGAATCGGTTTGTGAATTCATTGGGGACCAAAAGGCCCCGTCCGAACCCTACACACTTCCCGAAGCTCTGGGCTTGGAGTCTGGACCAAGTGGCGCCGGAATGGATCCATCCGACCGCGATGAGTACTTTGAAGAGGCCGCGCGGGTGGTGGTTATTCACCAACAAGGGTCGGCTTCGTTGCTGCAGCGAAAATTGAAGTTGGGCTACAACCGCGCTGGAAGATTGGTGGACCAATTGGAGGCTGCAGGAATCATCGGGCCGTTTGAAGGTTCCAAAGCCCGTCAAGTTTTAATCACCGACGAATACCATTTGGAACAACATTTGAGTGCACTGAAAGGAAAATAAAAGATCATGCAAACAAAAAATCTATTTTGGTCAACGGCAACGGCGTTGTTGCTTGCAGCACCTGCTTACGGACAAGCACACGTTGAGGCGCTCAATTTATTGAAAGAGGTTCGTGTGAAAACCGAATCGTATACCGACCAGACCATTGCGTTTACCAATACATTGGACGCTCCGGGCCGCAACGGTGGCGCGCGCGTCAAGCGATCCAGCAAAGGGACGGTTACCGTGGTTGGCACCAATTACCGATTGGATTGGAACGGTCAAACCATATTTGTCAATAACGCAAAGGCCTACATTGTATCACCGGACGACGAAGAAGTTACGGTGCGCCCCTTGGGCAAAGACGGCAGTGCCTTCTCCCCCTCGTCTCTTTTGGCTAAATACGAAACAGGTTCCAATTTTGCTTGGGCTGGAACGGCAACGGTGAAAGGGAAAACCATCAAATACGTGCGCATGAAGCCCAAGGCTTCCGAAGAAATTCGCGAAATCGTGATTGGGATCGACATGAGCACCAAGCGTTTGTATTCCTATCAAGAATTTGGACTCAACGACGTCATTACCACCATTACGGTAGACACCTATGCGGTGAACGGTGGCGTTTCGAAAGCTAAAGTTTTGTTCAATCGCGCGAACTATCCGGGATTCACCGTGGTGGAGCCAAAGACCAAATAAACGCGTGCGTCGGCTCGACCGGTACCTCATCGGTTCCTTCTTCCGTTTGTTTGTTCGAACGGTTGCACTTTCTGTATTCATATTGATGATGCAGATGGTGTGGAAATACATCGAAGAATTGTCCGGGAGGGGCATTGAGCTGAGCGTTTTGTTGGAACTTTTGGTTTACTGGAGTGCCGCCGTTTTACCCATGGCGGTTCCCGTTGCCGTCTTGTTGGCGGGCATCATGGTGTACGGTGATCTGGCCGAATCCAATGAATTTGCGGCCCTTCGCGCCTCTGGGATTGGTTTTTTGCGACTTTCTGGTCCTTTTCTGGTAGGTGTAGGTAAGGTAGGGGGTGGGTATGTTCTTCGTGAACAACAACGTCATACCGGTGGCCAACTTCAAAGGAGAAAACTTGTTGATCAATATTGCCCAACAAAGGCCAACCTTTAATTTACAACCCGGTTACTTTTACCACGGTTTGGAGGGCTATACGGTCAAGGTGGATCGCAAGAGCGACCACGAAGTGTGGGGCATTATGGTGTACGATCACACGGATCGGGCACAAGGAAATGCCCGACTGCTGACCGCACCCCACGGAACATTACGCCCCATCGCCGGTGGAAAATGGTTGGAGTTGACCCTGGAAAAAGGCGCTATTTATGAAGAATTGAAAGCACGAACGCCTGAAGAACGAACCGGTCGACCATTCCTGCGCGCTGAATTTGATACGCTGTACATGCGGTTCAATATGGCCAATTTCCAAGGAAAAGATTTGTATGCCGTGCAACGATCGAATCAATTTAACATGTTGACGGTTAGTCAATTGGAATCGTCCTTGGATTCCTTGCAGCGCGTCCTGAATCATCGAAAAATGGAAATGGGCCGGGAGTGGACCTTGCGGTATTCGGGATTGGATTCAACGCGTACCTGGGTACCCAACGCAGTTCCCTCGTGGTCTTTTGAGCAATTGGATGCTGCGGATAAAGCCCGAATTGTGGGAAATGCACGGTTTATGGCCGAAGCTCAGAAAGAACGCTTAGCCCAGAGTCGCATGGAAGTGGACTACCGTTCAGAAGTTGCCATCCGTCACGAGTTGGAGTGGCACAAGAAATTTGCCATCAGCGTATCCTGCGTTTTGTTGTTTTTCATTGGTGCTCCACTGGGTGCCGTGATTCGGAAAGGTGGATTTGGTTTGCCGTTTGTAGTGAGCGTCCTGCTTTTCTTGTTGCATTACGTTTTGGGAATGGTTTCCGAAAAAATGGGACGAGGAGCGGTGCTCACCCCCGCACAAGCCATTTGGCTGCCGAACGTTGTTTTGTTGCCGTTGGCTGTGTGGATGGTCTACTTAGCGGCCTCGGATCGAACTTGGAATTTTCAGAAACGTGGAAGTACTGCATCTGTGCAATAAAGTTCCGCACCCGGGCAGAGACGGTAGTTCTTTGGCCATGGAGGCGTTGGTTCGGGTGCTCTTGGAAACGGGGGCCAACGTAACCACTTTGGCCTTTAATACCCAAAAACATTGGGTATCCAGCCCTTCCTATCCGCTTGAATGGGGAACGAAAGCGCGTTTGATTGCGATCCATGCACAAACCTCACCTACTCCGTTGGGGGCATTTTGGGCTTTACTTCGCGGCATTCCCTACACGGTTAGCCGATTCCGGACCCGACCCTATTCAGCTGAATTAAAGCAATTACTTGGCGCGCAGCATTGGGATTTGGTGGTAGCCGACGGTTTGACCCAAACGGTTTACGAACCGGAATTGTGCGCTTGGGGTGGGCCGGTGGTCTACCGTGCACACAATGTTGAATTCCGCATTTGGGAACACGTGGCGCGCGGAGAGCGCAATCCCTTCAAACGGTTTTACCTCCGAACAGAAGTGCGTCGGCTTCGAAGATTGGAACAACGGGTATGGGCTAATTGGAGCGAAAAATGGGCCATTACTCCGGAAGATGCCCAAAGCATGGGGGGGTACTCCGTTCCCTGTACGGTGGGACATTTTCCAAAAGGCTCAGCAGTTCCTCCGGCAGCTTTGTTTCACATGGGTGCCTTGGATTGGTTGCCCAATGTCGAAGGATTGCGCTGGTTTGTAACCCATGTTTGGCCCCTTGTGCGCCGGGAGCTGCCTTCGGCCAACTTCTTGGTTTTGGGAAGAGGAGCTCGATTGAAGGAATTTCATCAACCGGAACTGGGTTTGTTGGCTCAGGAGGCCAATGGAAGTTTTGCTGAGGTCACTGCATCCCTGGGAATTTCGGTGGTACCGCTCCTGAGTGGAAGCGGAATGAGAATTAAAGCCTTAGATGCAATGACTAATTACAAGTCCATTATTTCCACATCATTAGGTGTTGAAGGTATTGGTTTTATCGATGGCACCCACGGCTGGGTAGCGGACGATCCTCAGTCGTTTGCAAATGCGGTTGTTACTGCACTTTCGGATGCACCCGAGCGCGCACGTCGCGCGCAGGAGGCGCGAGTTTGGGCGGAAAAGCACTTCTCCGATCATGCCGTGGCTGCAGCCGTAGCGGGTCGGTTTCCTAAAGCCCAGCCTCTGACGTTATGCTGATACTGGGTTTATTCCTCTTAGCGTTACCGTACGTCGTATTTCCCGCCGTGTTAAGGTTATTGGCTAAAATCCTTCCTCCGAGGATCCGTCGGCCTCATGATTTTTTAACCGACGAAGAATGTCCGACGGTTGATGTGGTGGTGGCCGCTTACAACGAGGAACGGGTAATTGGCCGATTGGTTGAATCTTTGGTGAAGTCCAACTATCCCAAGGAAAAATTGCGGATTTGGGTGGGGTCCGACTTATCCACGGACGCTACAGACGACGTCGTCCGCCAATGGATATCCACACATGCGAACATTACTTTGGTGCGGATGGAACACCGCACGGGAAAGTCGGGAATCATCAATCATTTGGTGGGGCTGGGATCGGGTTCTGTTGTGTTGGGCACGGATGCCAACATTGTCTTTTCGGCAGACGCTGTGCGGCGCTTGGTGAGTACCCTGAACGATTGCCGGGCCGGAGTTGTGGGCGGACAACTGGTCTACCAATCCGTTGAAGATCGACGGTCTGCGGCACCGGGTTCCATTTCGGCTGAGGAACGGCACTACACGCAATTTGAGTCCAAACTAAAACAACTGGAAAGCGATTTATTCGGTTGCACCTTGGGCGTTGAGGGCGGTTGTTATGTGGTTTTGCGATCGGCTTGGAAACCCATTCCACCAGCTACATTCATGGAGGACTTTTTTGTATCCATGCAGGTTCTTCAATCCGGTCTTCCGGTCCTTTGGGAGGAGCGAGCTGTTGCCTATGAAGATGTATCTGTTGACCGAAACGAAGAGTTTGCCCGAAAAGTGCGCATTTCACTGGGTAATTACCAAAATTTAGCTCGCTTTTGGCCCCTTCTCATCACCAAACCCGCTCCGTTGGGTTTGCTTTTTTTCTGCCACAAGGTCCTCCGTTGGTTGTTTCCTTTGGTAGCCCTGGGTGTGTTGGGATTGATCGGTTGGAGGTTTTATTACGGCACCCCCGGCCCATTGGAGTACGGTGCGGGGACAGCTTGGGCCCTGGCCTTGTTCTCGTGGGCCAGTTTGTACTTTTGGCCTCCCCGTTGGCGCAATCCTTTTCAACCCCTCGGGTATTTTACTTCCCTGAATAGTGCCTTGTTATTGGGACTTGCGCGGTACCTTCGCGGCGTAAAATCCAGCGTTTGGAAACCTACCGAACGTACGATCTAAATTGCGCCATGGCTGTTGTACCTCCCACTCAAGAACCCATTCAATTGGACTCCATTGACGTTGCCATTCAAGCCATTGCCGCGGGTAAGTTGGTATTGGTGGTGGACGATGCCGATCGCGAGAACGAAGGTGATTTGTTGGGAGCGGCTTCCTTGATAACGCCGGAAAGCATCAACTTCATGGCCAAGCACGGGCGAGGATTGATCTGCACGCCCCTCCCCGACTCCTACTGCGATCGCTTGGATTTGCATCCGATGGTACAACGCAACACGGATCCACACCACACGGCGTTTACGGGGAGCATTGACCGTCGGGGCCACGGAGTAACCACCGGCATCTCTGCATCGGACCGTGCCAAGACCATTCGCGCTTTGGTAGATTCGTCCTTTGGTGCGGATGATTTCAACCGCCCAGGCCACGTTTTCCCTTTACGTGCAAAACCGGGCGGAGTTCTTCAACGTACCGGACACACCGAGGCGGCTGTAGATTTGGCGCGTTTGGCAGGATTGCCTCCTGTCGGCGTGATTGTTGAGGTCATGAACGAGGACGGAACCATGGCTCGCTTGCCCGAACTCGTTCAAATGGCGCACGAGTGGGGCCTTCCCTTGGTGTCCATTGCTGATTTGGTGGCATACCGGATGGCCAAAGAGTCGCTGGTTCACGAGACCTACAGGACGTCCGTTAGCACCTCTGCCGGTACTTTTGACGCCATCGTCTTCCAACAGCAAGATGGCTTGGAACACCTGGCATTTACCTACGGTCAATGGAACTCCGAGGATGAGGTTCTGGTGCGCATGCAAACCGGTGGTGCTTTGGCCGATGCCGTCGATTGGATTCAACACCGACCCGAAGAAAAATTGCACCAGGCCTTTGCGGCCATTGCAAAAGCTGGAGCCGGTGCAGTAGTGTGCATGAATACACCCGGCCACGTCCCCTCCATGGTGGAGAAGTTGAAAAACCTACAGAATCATCGACCTTCCTTTGGCGGCGACCCTCGGGACTACGGCATGGGTGCCCAAATCCTGCGCTCTCTGGGCATTCGTCGGGTCAATTTGTTGACGTCCCAGCCCATGAAACGGGTTGGCATTGAGGGTTACGGACTCACGATCGCCCGCAACACCCTATTTACTTCACCTTCTTCCGACGCCTGAACAGCGCCTTCCACGAATTGGCCTGGGTGCCAAATTCCAAACCCACGCCTTGGGTGTAGGGACTGAGTCGGTCCAATGCCGGATTGTTGTTGTTGCTGCGATTGAATGCACGCGCTTTCCAGCGTCCGTCTTCAGTTATTTTGTAATTGACTTGAACGTCTCCGACGAGTCCGGAAGTGGTGCTGCTCGCGTCTTGCCGCCCCAAAGGGACATCCAGCGTGGTTTGTACCGATACGCGATCGTTTAGGAATGCCTTGGAAAGGGCTACCTCCAATTGATCGCGTGCATCGGACCGATTGGACCCCGAATAGGCCAAATCAATGTCCACCAAATCGCCCAGCCCTTGAGCCAAGAAATTGGAAAACTGACTGGCCAACATTTGTGTGGTGTTGGCATTGACGGATTGAACACTTTGACTCAGCAGACCTTCGTTGGACTGCCAAAATGCATTCGTAAGCAACAAGCTGAATGCCTGAATGTTGCGCTTGTCCCCATCCGCCAAACGGTTGCGCAATTCTTCTTGCCAAGCCGGATTTGCATTGGGCAAAGCAAAGTCAAATGCCAACTGCGGTTGCATCAAATCTCCGGTAAGGTTGAGTCCCAACTGAACCGGAACACGCTGGCCACCGTAATCGGGTTGATTGACCATTCCGGTGAGCGCGGTACGCGTGGTGTACACGGCACGAAGATCCACGCGCCCAGCGTACGGATCCCCGGTCCACGCGAGCGTCCCACCGGGTGCAACATCAAACGATTTGTTGATGAGGTTTTGGAGGGTAAATAGATAACTCCCACCGGTCAATTCTACCGTTCCGTTTAAACGCAACGCGCCGGTAGGTGGATAATCGACCTTCATCCAGCCCACCCCGTTGGCCCGAATGATGTCACCCACAGTCTCGTCCAGCAACAACTCCATGGTCATGAGCGGGGTGACTTGGAGCGCCAAAGAAACGTCTAGCCCACGCGCCACCGTGGTTCGGATGCGCTCTTGCGACTCCTGAACCGGACGTACGAAGGAAATGGAAGAATTGGCTTCGTATTCGGTTGGCGTAGAAAGCGGTAGCTTAAAAACACTTGGCTTTGCTGCTTCTGCGCGAACATCCAAGCGCAAATTGTCTAAAGGACCCAGGACCTTGACGGTTCCTTTGGCGTAGACCTTCCCAAAGAACAAATCCGACGTTGGCAGATCCAATGCCAATAAATCCGCCAATTCCAAAGTGAGGTCCAATCGCGGATCTTTGAATTTGTTGGGACGAAAAGTGGCCGATAACGTCCCTTGGGTTCGCTCTTTGGTATCCCGGATCCCAACGGGATGCAGCGTCCATTGGTTTTCTCCCAAAGTCAACCGGGGTACGCCGTCTACGCCGTAATCGGTGCCCAATAGCGGTACTGAAGTTGCAAACGATGGAAACTCTAATTCACCGGTTAATAGATATTTGGAATCGCTCCATTGAAGTTTAACCTCTCCGCGGGCCGTGCCTCTAAATCGATCCAGCGTACCTGCTAAATACGGTTGAAGCGCCATCAACCGAAGTCGGTCAACGTGCACGGTGGCTTCCACGGGCCATTGTTCTGCTTGGGGATCGTAACTCGCTCGAACCGATACTGTTTTGCGCTCGCCACGGTCCAAAGACAATCCAATGGTTGAAATTTTTGTGGTTTTGCTGAATTCTGCGGAGCCGGTTAATCTGCCCATCCATTCGCGGTTCCAGACCAGGGAATCAATACCCAGTGAACCTTGTATTCCCGGTGTTCCCAAGGGCGATTGAACGGAAACTCGGGCGGAAACCAGCCCAGCAAGCTGCGTATTGGTGCTATCCAGCCAGGGCTTTGCAAGCGACAGCGGCAGGCCCTCCAGGCCCACCTGAAACAAGGCTTCTGGCGCGGCCGATAAAGCACCTCCAAACCAGATCATTCCCCGCGCTCCAGACCACTTTACAGGGTCGGTTTCCCATCCCGCCGGGCCTGAAGACCAAACAGCACCTACAGACGTCTTGAGTACATCGCCCGGGATCTTAAGTGTACCATCTCCCCACTTCCCGGTCCAACTTCCAGCGCGTTCAAATTCAGCAGAAGTAGTTCCCTGAAATGCCAATTGCGATTCCCGAGGTCCGTTGGCGGACCACTCCATTTGACCCAACCCGTTGGCCGCAGTCCAATGTACTTTGGACGCAGTTGAATAGCCCGGTAGTGAATCCATTTCAACCTTCACTTGAGCCATACCACGGGATGTGGCACCGATCAATCGCACGCCAAAAATCTGTATTCCTTGTGCTTTTGCTCGGGGAACATGCACGTTCCAACTGCTGCTTCCGTCCGTTTGTAAACTCCAATGGGCTTCCGTTCCACGGGCAATTTGCATGCTCGTGTCCACCAAAGCGAGCCAGGCATTTGTGTTTTTTAACGCCAGTCGCACTTGAGCGGTAGAACCTATCATCAATCCGTTGCTGGATGCTTTGCCCGAAAGTCGCTCTTCCCAAGGCCCCATCCACCAATCCAATACCTGCGTTGGTTTTCCCGTGGCGAATGCATCCACATCCAAAGCATCTCCGCGCACAACAACATTTGCGTGCCCCTCGCCAAGGGTACCGGAGGCTGTTAAGGCGCCCAAAGGATTTCCACCGACTGCATTCCTCCAATTGGCACCGTGCTGCTTGAATTCAAATACGTACTCATCGTTTTGCGATTCCACCGCATAGCTCCACTTGCCAAACAGGATTCCTTCAGGCGCAACGTTTAGTCCGGCAGCATGCACATCCAAACGAACCGATGTAAATTCTCCTCGGTGTTCCCAATGGGTGGAATCGGGGAAGCGGAACTCGTGGGCACCGTGGGCTTGTACGGCAGCGTTGTACCAATTCCATCCGGCCGATACTTCATGAGGTTCCAATTCAAATTCAGCGCGAAGTCCGTCGGCCTTAAAACCCATTGCGCGTGCTACTTGAATATTAATTGCACCATTCGCAGTCCAAGTTTCAGGATTATAACCAATTCCACTAATCGATCCTTGCGCCAGCACCGGTCCGGCCTCAAGCGAATCCGGAAATAAATTCGACCTTTCGGGAGCGGATACCGCCCATTCAAGGCGGTACGGAAGATTTTCCTTGTTGCGGAGACTCCCACTCCAATTGGCGTTTAATTGCGCATATTCTCCACCTTGCAGCTTTAGCTCACCCTGGAGCCAGCCGGATTTTTTGGAAATTCCCGATTTGGCCTTTAAAACACCCACCCAATGCGGCTGAATGGATTCGCGAATGGAGGCAAAAAAAGTACTTGGCCAAGCCTCCAAGAGCTTTCCGCAATTGAATTTGACTTCTGTGTTTTTCGTTCGGAACAAATCTTGGTTGAAATTTCCACTTCCGGTGCTGTAAAATTCAATACCCGGCAATGAAGCGCGAACACTGTTCCATTTCCAAGACTCGGCTATTTTGGTCAATGAACCGCTGGATCGTAGCACGCCCGTTTGAGGTAACGTATCGGTTTTCAATCCCAACCATCGAGGCCATTGAAGCAAAGATTTGGCGTCGCCCCAGATCTTCCATCGCGCCTCCAAGGTATCCAATCCCGCGCCTGAAAATTCACCACTGAGGGTTAGACCTGTTGCCTTTACGTCCAAGGCGCGCAACGACCATGCGCCGTTGGGATGGGAAGTAAATTGCGTGGCAAGTTTCAGTGCCAGTTCCCGTCCCTGTGCGGAAGCGGCTAGTTCTTCAAGGTTGGCGCGGAGGACTCCTTCGGGGTCCCCGCCGAGTTGATGAACGACCATGCGGTCCACGCGAACGTTTTTCGCACCAAAGCTTTGATGCGCATCGCGTAATAAAATTCGGACATTGTTGACCTCCAACTTGCTGATTTTCCACGGCGTTGGCTTTGGCGAAGGCGGGCCACTGAGCAAAGGAGCCAAGGCATCTACCAAGGTGAACGTCGTATCTTTCTTATTCCTTTTCAACAATACGCTACCGCCGTTGATTTGAAGGGAGGCAAGGGAAAAACCCGTCCCAGGGGCAAACCAAGGACCTCGCAAACGGATTTCTGCCGCATGAACCACCGGGTGGTTAGCGGAATCCCGAAGTACTGCATGATCCAATTTCAAACCCAGTGGCCACTGCCACTCTACCGATTGAGCCGCTACGTTGAGTCCGGTTTGGCTGCGAACGGCATTCCACAATTGTTTAACCAGAGCAGACTGCACGGGCGGGAGCAACAATACGCATACCGCAAAGAAGAGAAATCCAATCCCCGCCAGCACCCAACGCCACCCGCGTCGCTTGATCCTATTGGCTGTTTTTGGTTTTGCTTCCACGGGTTAAAATTACGCCGAGATTCCCGGTTCACGTGGTGCAGCAGCGTACCTTTGCAGCATGGCAAACACCGTGCCGCTGCTCTTGGCTCTGGAAACCAGCTGCGACGATACCGGCGCGGCGGTATTGCGGGGGTTGACCGTATTGAGCAACCGCGTTGCCGGCCAAATTCAGCACGCTGAATTCGGCGGTGTGGTTCCGGAATTGGCCTCACGGGCGCACCAGACGTCGCTTTGGCCTGTGGTTCAAGAAGCTTTGGACGAGGCCGGTGTCCAACTTCAAGATGTAGATGCCGTGGTTTGTACACAAGGTCCTGGCTTGTTGGGTTCTTTGCTTGTTGGACATTCTTTTGCGAAGTCCGTGGCGTTGGCTCTAGGTGTTCCCTTGTACCACGCGCACCACATGCGTGCCCACGTGTTGGCTCATTTTCTCAACACCTCCGAAACAAACCCCGCACCTCCCTTTCCGTTTTTATGCGCCACCGTCAGTGGCGGACACACCCAGCTTCTTCGCGTGAACGGTCCCTTGGATCTTCAAATTCTGGGGGAAACTTTGGACGATGCGATTGGTGAAGCCTACGACAAAGCCGCTAAAATGATGGGGTTGAATTATCCGGGAGGACCGGAAATTGATCGCTTGGCTGCTACCGCTGGAATCGACCGCATTTCGTTTGGTAAACCAACGATTAGCGACCTGAATTACAGTTTTAGCGGACTAAAAACCAGCTTTCTGAACACGTTAACGAAGCTGTTTGGAGCTCCAAATAAGGTTCCAAAAGATCGACTTCCAGAAGTTTGCGCGTCCATCCAAGACGCACTTTTGGATCATTTACTGGAGAAGCTGGTACGAGCAGTAGATCAGACCGGCATTCACACGGTTGCCGTGGCCGGAGGTGTTTCTGCCAACTCTGGATTGCGCCGACGGCTTACCGAACTGGGTACCAAAAACGGGTGGCACATCTTTCTTCCCCCTCTGGCGTTTACCACGGACAATGCGGCGATGATTGGCGCCGACGGCTATTTTCAGCAACTTGCGGGCCTGCAGCCCGAACTTCATCGATCCGCACAGGCTCGCTTGCTCCTGGGAGCCGCATCTTAATCGGCTGAGCCAGCTGCCCTCCGTTCCTATTAAAATTGGTCGTACCGACGTAGTTTCCATTCCAGCTTTGGGCATGGACCGGATTTCGTGCCGAATCGATTCGGGTGCGGCCCTGTGCGCCTTACACATGCTTACGTGCTGCGAAGACAACGGCCTGTTGCAGGTCCAATTCGACGCCACCGAAACAGGCTCCAAGCGAACAGCTCCCTGGGTAGAGTCGTTTCAAACCTTTAAAACCGTACGCGTCAAGAATTCGTTTGGTGACGTGCAAGAACGGTATGCCGTTTGGCTGGAAATTGAACTTTTTGGACAACCGTACGGCGTGTGGGTAGGATTGACCTCGCGCGCCTCGCAGCGACATCCTCTGCTTTTGGGACGAAATTTACTGCGACAGGGATTTGTTGTGGATGTTCGCTACCGCAATCTATCCTGGAAAAAACTTAACACCACCAACTCCCATCCATGAATTTGTTGATTCTCTCCGCCAACCGCAACCTGTACTCTACCAAACGCTTGGTGGAGGCGGCGGAAGCACGCGGCCACAGTGCCAAGGTGATGAACGTAAGTCGTTGCTACGCCGTCATGGAGTCGGGTGCACTGGATATTTACTACGGCGACCACCCCATTGAAGGCGTGGACGCCGTTATTCCCCGAATTGGTGCATCATTGACTGGTTACGGAAGTGCCATGTTGCGTCAGTTTGAAATGAAAAATATATTCTCGACGCTAAACTCATTGGCGTTGGTTCGGTCGCGGGACAAATTGCGCGCCATGCAAATCTTGGCCAGCCAAGGTGTTTCCATTCCACGAACGGCATTTGCCAAGCACCCTACGGACATCGACAATTTGATTAAATCAGTGGGTGGAAGTCCATTGATCGTTAAGTTGTTGGAGGGAAGTCAGGGATTGGGAGTGGTTTTGGCAGAAACCAAGAAAGCGGCGAAAAGCGTGATTGAGGCGTTTTACGGATTGGACGCGAACATTCTGGTTCAAGAGTTTATTGCGGAAGCCAATGGGGCGGACCTGCGCACCTTGGTCATTGACGGCAAAGTTGTGGCGGCGTACATGCGTCAAGGTCAAGAAGGTGAATTCCGCTCCAACCTGCACCGCGGCGGACAGGGCATCCCGGTACGACTCTCTCGAGCGGAAAAAGAAATGGCAGTAGCTGCCACGAAAGCACTTGGACTCAAAATTGCCGGCGTCGATATGCTGCGAAGCAAGCGAGGACCGTTGGTTTTGGAAGTAAACAGCTCTCCCGGTCTGGAGGGAGTAGAGAGAACAACCGGTTTGGACGTAGCGGGAGCCATCATCGACTACGTTGAAAAGCACGCCGGAGGCGGAAAGCGTCGAAAAAAAGACCAAATCGGAGTCTGATGCAGTTGTTTTGGGGAACCTGGGCCGACGACGGACGCGCGCAATTAACGGAGGAAGAATCCAACCACGCTGCGCGGGTACTGCGCAAAGTCCCGGGCGACGAGTTGTGGGTAGGCAACGGTACGGGATCGGTTGCTTTGGTGCGCTTGGTGCACGTGTCTCCGAAAAGCGTTTGGGGAACCGTTGTGAACGTGAATTCCGATTTTGGTACTGTTCCCGGTACGCTGCACCTGGTGCTGTGCCCTACCAAGAATTTGGATCGGACGGAATGGGCCGTAGAGAAAGCTGTGGAATTAGGCGTTTCGCACCTTCATTTGGCGCTCGCGCAACGATCTGAACGAAAAAACGTAAATGTAGATCGACTTCAGAAAATTGCCGATTCCGCCGCAAAGCAGAGTTTGAAAGGGGTGCGTCCTGAGGTGCAGCCCCTGCTCCCTTGGAGCAAGTTGCTTGCCGACTCGCGTTGGGCGGGATGGAAAAAAGGTATATTCCACTGCGAATCCGGTCCCAAAACGGCGGCCTTGCAGTGGGCTCATACCGCTAACAAACAGGCGGTTGTGGCCATCGGTCCGGAAGGGGATTTCTCCCCAGAAGAAATTGCGTTGGCCACAGCATCCGGCTGGAGCCCGCTGAGTTTGGGAGCGGCTAGACTCCGAACCGAAACGGCTGCAGTAGCCGCGGCGGCGCTCCTGTTACAAAGCTGGGAAACACCGATCGTCGTCGACGGGAATACGCTTTAAGAAGGCCGTTGCTTCGGCCATGTCTGGAGCTTGAATTCGGTCCTCGTTTAAAAAGGGAACCGCGGTGCGGAAAGCATCCAACAATGCTTGCAGCAGCGGGCTGGTTGGTGTAC